>JASEHU010000136.1 GCA_030018635.1 bacterium | reverse complement strand
ATCTCCACCTAATCTCAACTTTTTACACCAATTATTGAGCGGTTACTTATTTAATTATTTTTACCCACAAATTTTACACGCACTCCTGTTACAAATGGTTCTTGACAAACACCCTGATTAATTGTATAATATCCCTAATGGAACTTATCAGGAATTTTAGTATTATTGCCCATATTGACCATGGTAAGTCAACGTTGGCTGACAGGCTTTTAGAATATACCCATACGATTGATAAACGACAGATGCGGGAGCAGGTGTTAGACACCATGGATCTGGAACGAGAACGAGGTATTACCATCAAGGCTCATCCGATTAGGATGGAATATAAAGCCTGGGATGAAAAGGTTTATACCTTGAATCTCATCGATACCCCCGGACATGTTGACTTTACTTATGAGGTCTCCCGAAGCCTTGAGGCAACAGAAGGGGTTGTTCTTTTAATCGATGCCTCTCAAGGTGTTGAGGCACAAACATTAGCCCATACATTATTAGCCCGAAGTTTGAATAAAACTATTATCCCTGTCATTAATAAAATAGACCTGCCCAGTGTAGATATTCCTTTAGTCAAAAAACAAATGGAAGAAATTTTGGGATTGAATCCTAATAAAAGCATTTTAGCCAGTGGAAAAGAAGGGATTGGGATTGAGGAGTTATTGGAATCTGTTGTGGATGAAATCTCCCCGCCTAAAGGTGACCCAACTAAACCGCTGAAGGCATTGATTTTTGATTCCTGGTTCGATGTCTATCGTGGGGTGATTATGTATATTCGTGTTTTTGATGGGCAATTAAAACCCGGTATGGAGATTAAATTAATGTCTAATAATAGAACCTATACCGCAACAGAGATTGGTGTCCTTAAATTGGATTTAATCCCCAGGGATAAATTACAAGCCGGTGAGGTTGGATATATCATTGCCGGGATAAAAAATCTGGTTGATGTTAAAATAGGCGATACCGTCACGACTGTATATTTTTCAGCCAAAGAGGCTTTACCTGGATACCGTGAATTAAAGCCTATGGTCTTTTGCAGCTTTTATCCAGGTGCCAATTCGAGTTTTCCGGAATTACAAAATGCCGTAGAGAAATTAAGGTTAAATGATGCCTCCTGGGTATATGAGCCGGAATCCTCTGCCGCCCTTGGTTTTGGCTATCGATGCGGCTTTTTGGGCTTGTTACACATGGAGATAATTAGCGAAAGATTATATCGCGAATACCAATTGGATTTAATCTCAACCGCACCGAGTGTGCCCTATCGAATTACTAAGAAAAATGGTCAAGTAGTAATTGTCGATACCCCTATTCAATTTCCAAATATTGCCGAAATAACCTTAGCCGAAGAACCATATATCAAGGCAACGGTATTGGTTCCTGATGAGTATGTAGGTGGGGTATTGAAACTTCTCCAATTAAAAAGAGGTATCCAGAAATCATTGAATTATTTAGAAGGTAATCGGGTTATCGTCATTTATGAGTTACCCTTAGCCGAGGTATTGTTCGATTTTTATGATAAATTAAAGTCTGCCAGTAGAGGATATGCTTCGTTAGACTATGAATTAATAGATTATCGCCCCTTAAAATTGGTGAAGGTAGATATTTTATTAGCCAGCGAGATAGTTGATGCCCTATCTTTCCTTGTTCCATATGAGCGGGCATATCAGCGGGGCAGGGATCTGGTGGTAAAGTTAAAAGAGGTAATTCCCAGACAACAATTTGCCGTAGCCATTCAGGCCGCTATCGGTGGTAAAGTCATTGCCCGGGAAACAATCCCTGCCTTAAAAAAGGATGTAACGGCTAAATGCTATGGCGGCGATATTACCCGTAAAAGAAAATTGTGGGAAAAACAAAAAGAAGGAAAGTCAAAAAGGAAAGAATTCAGCAAGGTGAATTTGCCTAAAGAGGCATTCCACGCCATACTTAAAATTGAATAAGGATAATTCGTAATGAGTCAGTGATTGGAAGGGCAGTCAGCCTTAAAAACTGATAGCTGAAAGCTAACGGCTGAACGCTTAGGAACTGTTAATAAATAAGTGTTACAACTTGCTTCAGTATATCTGAATGGAGATATGAAAACTATAGAAAATAAGGGGATAAATTCATTTCAAATTGCAAATTTAGCATTTTAAATTTAAAATTTACAATTTGCAATGATAAATTTGCAATGAATAATTCCTCGTTTGGACACTTTACCCACAAATTGGACACGCACCCGTTACAGTTATTTTTTAACAGTTCCTTACCCTGAGTAATTAGAAGGAAAAAATAAATGAATATAGTCTTGTCCATTTTATCAGCCATTATTTTAATCCTGATTATCCTGCCGCTTAAGCTTGGAATGTTGGCCTGGATAGCCTTAGTGCCGTTATTTATCAGTTTAAACAGGATAAAAAAGGCTAACACCGCCTTCTTTATGGGCTTATGTGTAGGAATAATTACTTACAGCGGCTGGTTTTATTGGCTATTAACTTATAAAATATGGGTATTTTTAGTCATTGTGGCCATATTTTCTCTTTTTATCGGTATGTTTTGTTATTTCACAAAACTGATTTGGAGTCGCTCTCCAAATCCGTATTTTCTCATTCTTTTTCCGCCATTTTTCTGGATAACCCTACAATATCTCTATGATATTATCCCTACCGGATTAGGTGGATTCTGGGCAAATTTAGGTTATAGCCAAATTGACTACTTGAAATTTTTACAGGTTATTGATATCACCGGTATTCCTTTTATTACCTTTTTGATTATCGGTATAAATGCAAGTATCTGTTTTACCATCCTGCCTTATTTCCGTCCCACCGCTATAAAATCAGGCGTGGTATTCTTAGGACTTATTGGGCTAATCTATGGATATAATTTATCTTTGCCCACAACCATACAAAAAACTAAAGAAATAAAGACTACTTGTATTCAAGCCAATTTCTATCAGAGCTGGCCATGGCGAAAGACACATGTGGACGAAATATTGGCAACCTATACAAAACTTACCCGGCAGGCTAAGAAAAGATTTAACCCGGACTTTATCCTCTGGGCTGAATATGCCATCCCGACAGATTTGCTCCATAATCCAACTTATTATGAAAAACTCTCTAAATTAGCCAAAGAGGTAAATAGTTACATAGTCTTAGGCAGTTTTACCTGTGAAAAAAAAAGGGTCTATAACATAGTTCTGGTTTTCTCAGATAAAGGTGAATTGGTTTCTAAAGTCGGGGAACATAGTATTATCCACCGCAAGATATTACCTGTGCCATTTGGAGAGACACATATCTCATCAGGATATGACTATTTACCTTTTGACACAAAATTTGGGAAGGTAGGGATAATTATTTGCTACGAGGATACCTTTCCTCAAATAGCCACAAGGATGTGCAAGGCAGGTGCCCAATACCTGTTTTTCTTAGCCAATGATGGTTGTTTTAGAAATACTGATGAACCGGGATTTCATGCCATGATGAGCACATTCAGGGCAATTGAAAACAGACGATTTGTCGTGCGAGTGGCTAACACAGGTATTACTAAAACGATAGACCCTTTTGGGAAACCGGTTAAAGGCACTATTTACTATCCGGACAAGGATATAATTTTCAAGGATATAGAAACTACCCAAAATACCCGGCAGATATTTTTGACTTCGATTATCCCACGGTCTAATTTGACTATTTATACTAAGTTTGGGGACATATTCACCCTTTTTTCGTTAATTGTAACCATAGGAATGTTGTTTCTGGTTATAAATTTTCGATTTTGGATTTTGGATTTTGGATTGAAGAAATCGAAAATCGAAAATTTATCAGAAGGAGGTACTAAATGCTAAATAAAGTAATGCTTTCATACCTAAATATTACCACAGGACATAAAAAAGCCGCCTGGAGTATTCATCAGGCACTTAAAGAATTATATCCGGATATAGAGGTTTTAGAGATTGACCCACTTAAGGCTTTTTATCCCCGGCTTGAGGCAATTATTAACAAAGGTTATCTAACCTTAGTCAAATCAAATCCTGATATTTGGGACTATGTCTATGACAATGAAAAAATAGTCAAATTAACGGCTAATTTAAGACAGATAACTAATTCATTCAATTCCTATCGACTAAACAAATTATTTTCTTCATTTAATCCGCAGGCAGTAGTCTGCACGCATGCCTTTCCCTGTGGGATATTTTCAGCCTTAAAAAACTCAAATAAATTTCCTTTAATAGGGGTAATCACGGATTTTGATGTTCATTCGTACTGGATTCATCCTAATGTCTCCTGCTATGTTGTGGCAACACCATACACAGCGGCAAAACTCCAAAAAAAGGGTGTAGAAAAAGAACGGATTAAGATTTTAGGAATTCCCGTTGACCCTGTCTTTACAAAGGATAAGGATATTCAAGCCATAAAGAGAAAACATAATTTAAAAGAGGAACTACCTACTATTTTGATTATGGGTGGAGGATGGGGATTTGGTCCTATTGAAGGGGTAATCCATTGTTTGAATGAGCTCGAAAATATCGATTTCCAAATTATTGCCGTAGCTGGAACTAATAAAAAATTGGAAGCAAGACTTAATAAATTATCATTACCAAAATTAGCCAGGGTATTTGGTTTTGTAGATTTTATGGATGAATTAATGAAGGTCTCGAATCTCTTTATCGGTAAACCGGGTGGTATGACTACGGCTGAAAGTCTATCCTGCGGCTTACCAATGGTCATTATTAATCCTATACCCGGTCAGGAGGAGAGAAACACCCAATATTTAACCGCCCAAGGTGCCGCAATAAAAGCCAATAGCGAATGGGAGGTAAAAAAGATAGTTCAGGACTTATTAACTAACCCTCTTAAGCTAAACAAAATGCGGGATAGTGCTTTAAACATTGGCAAACCTCAATCGGCTTTTGATGTAGTTAGAACGATGGAAGAATTGATTGTGTAATTCAATTATTTTACTCAAATAAGTCAGAGTGGGTACCTGTCCTTTCAAAGATTATTTCAGTATTTGATATTTTATATATTAATAGCCAATCAGGTTCGATATGGCATTCTCGCCTACCTTTATGATTGCCAATAAGTTTGTGATTCTTGTGGTGATGAGAAAGATGTTCTTCGTTAATAAGTTTCTTGATAATCTCTTTTATCTTTTCCTGTGACTTTCTTCTTCTTTGCATTCTTCCGATGTCTTTCGCAAACTGCTTAGTGTATACTGGTTTTAACATTTATATCCCTAACTTTTTGAACATATCATTAGCGTCGTCACACCGAATAAGATTTCGACTTATGTCTGTATCCTTAAATACTTTTTCTGTTGTGTTGTTGGGAATAACGACATTAAAGGGTAACCCATTTCTTAATTTTACCTGTCTGTAAAATAGATTAATGGCCTCTGTTATAGAGATACCTATTTTGCCAAAAACTCTTTCTACATCGGCTTTAAGCTCAGATTCAACTCTTGCCCTAACCGTTGCTGATTTTGCCATATCTATCACCTCCCAAAAATATTATAGCCCATATAAGATATAATTGTCAATAAGTTTTTGTATTCGTATCAGGGCAAACGCATCTAAATTTAACACATGCAAGATACAATAATGTCACCCCTTCGGGGTTAGAATTGTTTATGTTAATCGTTTGCTATAATAATACCATCCTGTTTGGGTTGTGGTTTGTCTCCAATGATTTATATTTAATCCCGAAGGGATGATATTGTTGTAGTAAATAGCCCAGAGCAAGCAAATCTTAACCCCGAAGGGGTGATATTATTGTAGAAGAGAATTATGGAATTTAGATGCGATTGTCCTGCCCCCTGACCCCCTTTATTAAGGGGGGAATTCTCCATCACTCTCATATTCCCCCTTAATAAAGGGGGTTCGGGGGGTTGTCCCTCTTAGATCCTATCCGATTAATCCGCTAAATCCGCTTACTATACTCAATAAGGGTATAATTTGCAATTGGACAACAAGTGGAGTAAGAATTAGGTTACCGGTTATCGGTAAATCAGTCCTACCGATTACCTGATTACCGATTACTGATTACCGATTATGACCGACTAAAGTATATTATATAATATACCACAGATTTGGGTGTATGTCAACAAAAATTTTCGAGCTGTGGTAATCCCTCAGTTATCAGTTGTGAAGTAGGTTAGTTATCAATAGGTTCAAGG
>JASEHU010000135.1 GCA_030018635.1 bacterium | reverse complement strand
AACTCCAATGGTAGATAATAGTTAGTCTTGTTTATTTATTGCGGAAGCTCATATAAAAGAATATGCACCCCGAGTTAAATTCAAAAGCTTAGCATGTACAGATACCTCTACTATGGGCGTTTTTATAATGGGAATTTCTCCTCACCATGAAATTCTTATTTCTACTATCCATACAAAAGTAAGTGAAGGGGATTTTCTAACATCTTCTGAGAAAGATAAGTATTCAATATTAGTAGGAAAAACATTGGCTAAAAATTTAGGAGTAAGGATCGGAGATAAAATTGGATTATTAACTCAAGCTTCTGACGGTTCAGTAGCAGCAGACAACTTTTTTGTTAAAGGTATCTTCAAAACAGATTTTCCTGAAATAGATAATTTATTTATCTACATGCCAATTAAAACAGCACAAGAATTTTTAGTATATGGACAGGGAATATCTGAATTAGTAATTCAATTAACTAATTCAAAAAATATAAGAAAAACTATTAGCTGTTTAAGAAATACAGTTAATGAGATTTCATTAGAAATATTAAGCTGGGAAGAAATAGCACCTGATATTTCTCAAATCATAGCATTAAGTAAGATACTTATTCGATTAATATTAGTTTTAATATTCTTAGTAATAGCTATTGGTATAATGAATACGTTGCTAATGTGTGTGTATGAAAGGATTCCAGAATTAGGTGTAATGATGGCAATAGGAACAAAACCAAAACAAATTATTTTTATGATTGTCACTGAATCCTTAATTATTACTGTAATCGGAATTGTATCAGGAAATTTTTTAAGTTTTCTAATTGTTCATTATCTAAGCATGAAAGGAATTCCTTTAGGAATATTTGAAAAAGGGTTTTCCTCTTTTATTGGAGGGACAGTCTTATTTCCCATTTTAACATGGGAAAGTTTTCTCTTTTCGACGATAGTACTTTTAGTGCTTTCTATTATTGCTTCTCTTTATCCTGCTCTCAAAGGAGCTAAGTTGCATCCAATAGAAGCAATAAGGCATATTTAAACAGGAGGTGGGCTAAAAGATGTCTATAGTAGAACTTAAAAGTGTAGATAAATATTATGCTAATGGAAAATTCCAAGTACATGCTTTAAAAAACATTTCTTTTAGTGTTAACAAGAAAGATTTTATTGCAGTTGTTGGATGTTCCGGTTCAGGAAAATCAACATTGTTGAATTTAATTGGTTGTCTTGATATTCCAACTTCAGGAGAGGTTTTGATTGAAGATAAAAATATTGTTGGATTGACCAAAAGTAAATTGGCAGAAATTCGGTTGAACAAGATAGGCTTTATTTTTCAAGCATATAATCTTATTCCTGTACTTACCGCTGAGGAAAATATAGAATTTCCTATGATGCTTCAAGGGATTAAACCATCAGAAAGAACAAAGAGAATTAATGAAATCTTAGGAGAATTAGGACTTGAAGGCTATACTGGCAGGCGCCCTTTAGAAATGAGTAGTGGACAACAACAACGAGTTGCAATAGCAAGAGCAATTGCTTCAGAACCAATATTAGTACTTGCAGATGAACCTACTGCTAACCTGGATTCTAATACAGGCAAATCTTTAATTGAGTTAATGTTGAAATTGAATAAAGAAAAAGGGGTAACTTTTATATTTTCTACTCACGATAAAATGATAATGGATTATGCTCAAAGAATTATACAGTTAAAAGATGGTAAGATAGTTGATGAAAAGTAAATATTTACTTGTAGGGCTTATTTTTCTATATGTCTTGAATGGAACTAAGGAAGTTCTTGGAAAAGAGATTCTATCGAAAAGTAACTTTCGAATAAATCTAAAGGGAGCATATACAAATCTGTTAGCTTCTTCTAAGACTAGTACTAAAGAAAATTATTGGGATGATCTTAATCGGTTACGGCTAAATTTTGGAATAGATATTACAAAAACACTTAAGGCTAAAATTATTTATGATATCGAAAATAGAATAGGTAATTTTACAAAAACCAACGACTTCCAATTACTGAAAAATCGTCCTTCAAATACCTATTTAGATCTAAACCAAAATGTGATAGATAAAGAACATTTTTTTTTAAAACATTCTCTTTATAGAGCCTATTTGAGTTATACAAATTCTCTTTTTATACTACATATTGGACGACAGCGAATTCCATGGGGCGTCACTAGAGTATGGAGCCCCTTAGATTATTTCAATCCAGTGGATCCTATTGTTATTGAAAAAACAGAAAGAGTTGGAGTAGACGCTATAAATGTTGAAATTCCAATAGGTATTCTATCTGAAATAGATTTTGTTTATAGCCTTTACGATGATTTTGATAGTTCAAGTATTATGGCTTCTCGAATTAAAACAAATCTAAAACAATATGACCTATCAATAATATTTGGAAAGTTTAAAAAGGATAAAATAATAGGCTCTGGAATCTCAGGAAATCTCTTTAAGGGTGGCTTTCGTGGAGAGTGGACTTATACTTTTGCACAGAGTGAAAATGATTATTATGAAATAGTTTTAAGTGGAGATTATACTTTTCAAAATAGTTTTTTTATTTTAATAGAATATTATTTCAATGACCAAGGGAAAGACGATGAAGATGATTACCAGTGGGATAAGCTTGTAAATGGCGATATTTTAAACCTTTCACGTAATTATTTGTATCTTGGAATAGGATATGACCTTACTCCTCTGATAAGGATAGAAAATAATAGTGTTTACAACATTGATGACCACTCAGCTTCTATAGAGCCCCTTTTTAAATATTCTTTTTTAGCAAATATGGAATGGGTTGTTGGTATAAATTTCTTTGTTGGAAAAAAACAAATAGAATATAAATCTTCCTATGGGATACCACTGAGGAAGCAAAGCGAATATGGCGATAAATCTAATGTCTATTGGACACAACTCCAGTATTATTTTTAACTAAAGGGGGCATTTTCCAAGAATGCTTTCAGTCCGCCGAATGACGGATCGTGGTTTGAAACTACCTGCTTTCAGCAGCCGAATCTTTCCGTCATCTCATAGAGTCCACCCAATTGACGGACAGAGACAAGTCTGCCAGAGACGATGAGATCACCCTTACCTCTCTCTTATTAAGGTATCCACTCCTACAGGGTAGCAGTATATCCGTCTCTCTTCTGTCCAAACACCCATTTTTGCACTGTTTTCCCTTAAGTCAGTGCCATTCGTCGCTGTTTTCAATTTTTATTTCTTGACATTTGAGAATAAATGGAGTAATATTTAAGTAGATATTTTTGTGAGGAACTAAAATGACAAAATATATCTTTATCACCGGTGGAGTGGTTTCATCATTAGGTAAGGGGATTGCGGCGGCATCCATTGGACAACTATTAGAAAATAAAGGCTTTAAAATACGGATGCAAAAACTCGACCCATACATAAATGTTGACCCGGGAACAATGAGTCCTTATCAACACGGTGAGGTTTATGTTACGGATGATGGAGCAGAAACAGACCTTGATTTAGGACATTATGAACGGTTCACTAATTCAATTATGAATAAGGATAGTAATATTACTGCCGGAGCGGTCTATTATTCGGTCATAATGAAAGAGAGAAAGGGAGATTACCTGGGTAAAACGGTTCAGGTAATCCCTCATATTACTGATGAAATCAAGGCAGGAATATTAAAATTAGCTAATGATGATGTGGATGTTGTTATTGTGGAAATTGGTGGGACAGTAGGGGATTTTGAAGGATTGCCCTTTTTAGAGGCAATCAGACAGTTTCGTAAGGATGTTGGTCGGGAAAATGTCCTCTATGTCCATCTTACCTTTGTGCCTTTCATAAATGTCTCAGGTGAAACTAAGACCAAACCTACCCAGCATTCAGTGATAAAATTACGCGAACTGGGTATTACCCCGGATATTATTTTATGTCGAACTGAAAAACCACTGTCTGTTGAATTAAAGGATAAAATCACCTTGTTTTGTGATGTGGATAAGGAGGCGATAATCGATGCCTATGATGTAGACACGGTCTATGAAATCCCATTGGTATTCAAAAAACAAGGGTTAGATAAGATTATTATTAAATTATTGAATTTAACGCCTCAAATGGAAGAATTGCCTCAAGAAGAAGAATGGATGGAAATAGTAAATATTCTCAAAAATTCTAAAACCGAAGTAACTATTGCAGTTGTAGGAAAATATATCCAACTTAAAGACGCTTACAAAAGTATTATTGAGGCATTAATTCATGGCGGCATACCTCATCAGGCAAAGATAAATATTAAATGGGTAGATTCAGAGGAACTCATTATTCCTGAAAAAATAGACATAGCATTTAAAGATGTAGATGGGATATTGATTCCTGGAGGTTTTGGGTATCGGGGAATAGAGGGAAAAATTGAGGCTGTTCGATATGCCCGTGAAAATAAAATCCCATTTTTAGGGATATGTCTGGGGCTTCAATGTGCAGTCATAGAATTTGCTAAGAATGTTGCCGGCCTTGAAAACGCTAATAGCTCGGAGGTGAACCCCAATACCCCTTATCCTGTTATCGGCTTGATGGAAACACAAAAACAGACCGCAGATAAAGGGGGAACAATGAGATTAGGACTATACTCGGCCAAGCTATTACCTAATTCCTTTGCTCATAAGGCTTATGAAAAGGATTTAATCTACGAACGACATAGACATAGATACGAGGTAAATAACAAATATCGCCAGATTTTAGCCACCCATGGCCTTGTCTTCAGTGGATTGTCCTTAGACGATAATTTAGTGGAGATAATCGAATTAAAAAACCATACCTGGTTTGTGGCTACTCAATTCCATCCGGAATTCAAATCCAAACCAACTGTTCCGCATCCACTATTCAGGGATTTTGTGGGGGCAAGCTTAAAAAGGAAGACTAAAGACTAAAGACTAAAGACTATAGACTATAGACTAAAGACTATAGACTATAGACTATAGACTATAGACTATAGACTATAGACTAAAGACTAAAGACTAAAGACTAAAGACTATAGACTATAGACTAAAGACTAAAGACTATAGACTATAGACTAAAGACTATAGACTAAAGACTATAGACTAAAGACTAAAGACTATAGACTAAAGACTAAAGACTAAAGACTATAGACTAAAGACTAAAGACTAAAGACTAAAGACTAAAGACTGACGGCTGTTAGGTTATAGAGTTCCTTTCTACCTTCCGCCTATTTACCTGATTAAGGAGTAAAAAGTAATGGAAGTATCTGTAGTAATTCCTTGTTTGAATGAAGAAAAAACTATCGGGATTTGTATCCAAAAAGCAATGAAGGCTATTAAGAATAAAGGAGTAACAGGAGAGGTAATCGTGGTGGACAATGGCTCTACGGATAATTCATCTAATATCGCTAAGTCTATGGGTGCCAGGGTAATCTATCAACCGGTAATGGGTTATGGTAGTGCCTATTTGATGGGATTGGAAGAGGCTAAGGGTAAATATATCATTATGGCTGATGCTGACGATACCTATGATTTACAGGAATTAGGTGAATTTTTAGATAGCCTTAAGTCTGGTTATGAGTTTTGTATTGGCAGTCGATTTAAGGGTAAAATATTAAGTGGGGCAATGCCCTGGTTACATCGATATATCGGTAATCCTATCCTAACAGGGCTGTTAAACCTATTTTTTGGGGCAAAAATCTCTGATGCCCATTGTGGTCTGCGGGCGGTAACTAAAGAGGCATATAAAAAAATGAATCTTAAAACCCTTGGTATGGAATTTGCCTCTGAAATGGTGATTAAGGCACTAAAACTTAAACTAAAAATTAAAGAAATACCTCTCACCTATTATCCTCGTCAAGGGGAGTCAAAACTTAATTCATTCAGAGATGGCTGGCGACACCTTAGATTTATGCTTCTGTATTCCCCAACATATCTGTTTTTAATCCCTGGTCTGGTGATGTTTTTCCCCGGGTTGGTTATTTTACTTGTTTTACTTCCAGGACCTTTAATCTTAGGCAAACTATTTTTCGATATTCATTATATGGTTTTAGGGAGTTTATTGGCTATTCTTGGTTTTCAAACGATTAATCTCGGACTATATGCTAAGGCGTATTCTCTAACTGAACATTTTGAAGAAAATGATAGGGTTATCGAATGGTTCCTCAGGTATTTTAATTTAGAAAGAGGCTTATACTACGCACCCCCATAAACTGAGCTATTTAAAACTCTGAAACCGTAACGTA
>JASEHU010000134.1 GCA_030018635.1 bacterium | reverse complement strand
AAATTTGCAATTTGCAATGAAATCAACCCACAAAAACAAATGGAATGACCCACTACCAGCAGACAAGGTATTTCAACCAGGATTATTGGTAGTATTCCAGGGAATTTTTGGTTTTTGGATTTCTTCAATCCACAATCGAAAATCCAAAATCGTCTGGACTGGAGGTAAATAATGGAAGAGATTTTAAATCAAACCTTAAAATATACCCCAAATGCCGAACTAATCCACCAACAACTTTTATCAACTCAAGTCCTGTTTGAAAATAACAGGTTAAAAGGTATCAACACAAAGCAAATCAATGGCTTGGGATTACGGGTGATAAAAGATGGGAAGATTGGGTTTTCTTCGACAACGGGGCAAGTCTCAACGAAGCAAGATTCAACGAGGCAAGCCTCAACGGATTTAACTAACCTGACCGTAATTGAGAATGCGATTATTAGTGCTAAATTTGGGCAGGAGGCGAAATTTGAATTTCCCAAAATTTCAACGAAGCAAGCTTCATCACTAACTCAAGTAAAGGTATTTGATGAAGAGGTAGAGCAGTTTAGTATTGAAGAGGCAATCGCCCTGGGGAAAAATCTGATAGACCAACTGTTAGCTATTGATACTGAGCTTTTTTGCAAAGAGGCTGAGATTAGCAAGACTACCCTGAAGACAAAGATTGGAAATACCTCAGGGGTTGAATCTGAATATCAAAAAACCATATTTACCATTTATCTAACAGGACTCCTGATAAGAAATAATAGCCTGTTATGGTTGTCCGAGTATGAAACCGGCTGTGATTTGAATAAGGATATTGAGTCTATGCTCAGTAAAATAACCGAATCATTAGCCTGGTCCAAAAATGAACTCTCCTGCAAGACAAAAAAATTGCCGGTCGTATTTACCCCAAGATTAATGGCCACAATTTTAGATACGGTAGAATTAGGAGTAAATGGAAAATTGATTCAAAAGGGCGCCTCCCCACTGACTTCCAGGCTTGGTGAGAAGCTCTTTGATGAGCGGGTAACTATTTATGATGATGCCACCATTGATTTTGCACCAAATAGTTGTCCTGTGGATGCTGAAGGTGTCCGGACACGAAAAACACCGCTGATTGAAAATGGTGTGCTGAAAAACTATCTCTTTGACCTCCAGACCGCAGGCTTTTTAAATACCGTTTCCACGGGAAATGGTCATCGCGATTTCGATTCATTACCATCCCCACTTTGTAGCAATATTGTTGTTTTACCAGGAGAAATGGATTTTTATGAGATGATTAAGGATATGAAGGAAGGGCTTATTATAGATTCAGTCTTAGGTGGTGGACAGAGTAATGTCTTAGCCGGTGAATTTGCCTTTAATGTGGAATTAGGGTTTAAGGTAGAAAATGGTGAGGTAGTCGGCAGGCTTAAAGATACCATGGCTAGCTGTAATGTCTTTGACATATTTAATCGCCTGAGGGCAATCGGCAAGGAATCTTATACCTGGGGAAATGTCATCAGCCCGCATTTTTATTTTGATGAAATAAGTGTGGTTGGGAAGAAATAAGGAATTCAGAAGTAAGAAGTAAGAAGTAAGACCACAGGTTTTTTCATTCTGACTTCTGACTTCTGAATTAAGGAGAAATTGATGATAGACTATTTCTTGATTGTGATAACAACTATTCTATTTATTTTAGCGCTTATATTTTTCAGGATAATCGTAGAAGTAATTGAACAATGGATTAATAAATTCCTCCAATGGTTTTCGGTTAATATGCTAAGACAGTATGATAAAAGTCTAAAACAATATCTTAACATCATTAACTCTAAACTTCGACAGGAGATGATTGGTTATATCTTTCTGGGTGAAAAATTAGATTTAGAGAAAAACTATATCAAACTTAAATTAACAGGTGTACCACCTGGTAGAGGTATTACCTCACATCGTGGTTTGGGATTTGGGACTCGGGATTCGGGGTTTGATGTTTGTGAAATTGAGGAGATTTTAAAGAACGAGCAGGAATCTGGAAATCTACTACTGGTTACCGGTGAATCCGGTGCGGGTAAGACCACAATGCTTAAACACTTAGCTTATCAAACCAGCTTGAGAAGAAGTATTACCTCAAAAGGCATTAGACCCATTCCTGTATTTATCACGATTACTGAATGGATGGAAACAAACCTAAGTTTGGTTGAGTATATCTTTGCCTGCATCAACGAGGTGAACCTCTCTCAAGAGGTAGCACCTCAAAAGGTAATACTCGGAACATGTCCCCTTGAATTTATAGAAAATAAACTTGCCACAGGGAAATTTTTGATTCTATTAGATGGATTCGATGAGGAAAATAAAAAACAAACACTGGTTAAGGAACAAATCTTGACCTTTATTAACCACCCAGGCTATAAAAACAATAAGATTATTATTACATCAAGACATAAGATTACAGGACTGGCGAATTTTAAAGAATTTGAAATATTAGAATTAACTCCACTCCAGCAAAGATTATTCCTTGAAGGTTTGATGAGCAGCGAAAATGATTTTGACTTTGAGGAGTGCAAGGAACTAATTACGGCTATTGAACAAAACAGTAAAATTGCCCACTTAACTAAAAACCCACTTCTTCTTACCCTTGTCTATATTATTTTTAAATACGCTCTTCCATTACCTCAAAGGAAGACAGAGGTTTATGAATCAGTTATTAATTTGAGGCTAAAGGATAACGCAGGAGGAAGCAAGGAACAACAAATTGAGGCATTAAAAAATATCGCCTGGCATTATCACACCAATCAAGGCAAAACCAACTTTTCGGAAAATACACCCCAGGGGGAAGCAGAGATAATTAATGAGGCTTGCCTCGTACCTGAGATAGAATCGTTACTCAAAGAGATTGGGAAAGACAGCGGTATTATTTGTAATTCAACCTCTAAATTTATTCACCACTCATTTCAGGAATATTTAGCCGCCGCATACATCAATAATAATCGTCGGCCTCACGAACGCGAAGAGGCTCGTCTCGTTAAGATTTTATTGGAAAATTTACAAAATGATTGGTGGGAAAATGTTGTCTTGTTTTATGCAGGAATGGTGGATAATGCAAGTAATTTTGTCAAAAAGATACTCACAAGTGAGGTAGAGGAACAAAGAAAGATTTCTATTGCCGCAAGATGCTTGCTTGAGATTGAAGGTTTGAATGAGGATGTCAAAGGTGAGGTGTTAAAAAGGCTGATTGAGGTCAGTGATGGAGGCGATAAAGAGCTGTTTGATAAGATATTTGGATTCTTTCCGCAACGAGTCGCGACTCAACGAGGTGAACATCAGCAAGGTGAGCCTGATGAAGATACTATTCTTATTCAAGGATTGCATACGGTGACAGATAGGGAATTGCGTTATCGATTAGTCAGACTTCTGGAAACAGGCTTGCCTGGTACAGGCTTGCCTGATAAAAGTAAGAAATTATTTGAGGCGATGAAGGATGTATTTAAAAAGGATACCTATGGAAATATCCTTTATTTTGCTATGCAAATATTAGAGAAGATTGCTGGCTCATCTGATAGCAGTAGTCAGGAGGCTTACCAGGCGAGCCTGTTAACTGTCCTTCATTCATTTAAAGGTAGCGGTATATCGCAGGTAGAAATCCAGATGGCATTAATACCTGCCGGTAGATTCTTAATGGGTAGTTCTGAAGAGGCAATATCTCAAAACAAAGGCTCTGAGTCGGAACAGCCGATTCATGAGGTTTATTTAGACTTATTTTATATGGATAAAACACCGGTAACCAATGCCGAATATGAAAAATTCGACCCGGGACATAAAAGATGCTGGGAAGATGAAAAGGATGACCAGCCTGTAGTCAATGTCTCCTGGTATGAGGCGTATATGTATGCCCTTTGGGCTGGAAAGCGATTGCCTTCTGAGGCAGAATGGGAAAAGGTAGCCCGGGGAACAGATGCCCGCAAATATCCCTGGGGAAATAAATTTGAAACTAAAAAGTGTAATACCAACGAAAGTAAAATAGGTAAGACAACACCCGTTAGAAAATATAAAGATATAAGCGAAAATCCTTCTTATGGTTGTTTAGATATGGCAGGTAATGTCCTGGAATGGTGTGCCGATTGGTATGGTAAGGATTATTACCGGAATAACCCTGATAGAAATCCGAAGGGAGCGGATAAAGGAATATTTCGTGTAGCGCGTGGTGGTTCGTGGTATCTGAATCAGGATAAATGCCGATGTTCCTCTCGATTCGATGTCCATCCGGATTACAAAGGTAATTGTCTCGGATTTCGTTGTGCCAAAACACTTTAAGAAAAAGTCATCGGTGATTGGTAATCAGGTTATCGGCAAGGAAAACACAATAATCGGTTGTTACCAATTCACCCGATTACAGATGACTATTTACCATTTACAAAGGGTTTTTTTCCTCAAAAATTCACTTCTTTTAAACATCAGAAAAGTTAGGAAGTTTCTGCTCAAAGCAAAAATATCTTGACATCTCTAAACAATTCAAAAGGGTGTGGCTACTTTAGGACGACGGAAAAAAGGGGCTTTTACCTTGCTTTTAGGTTCAAAAAAGGTATTTTCCCCACCCAAACACTGGATTTTTCCGACAAAAGGACCCTATATTACTGTTCATAGGTAATATCTCCTCAAAAATAAGGTTTTTCCCATTTTAATTTTTTACATAACTTCAGTAATTACAGGATTTTTTTATCGTTCTTCCGTCGTTTAAGAATAGCCACACCCAATTCAAAATTAATTATCTCTTTTGAGTATGCTTCGACTAAAATACCAATAGTACCTTTTATTTTTAACCCTTTTTTACGAGCTTCCTTTCTCGCTTCCTCATCATCAAGCAATATCAAACTATTGGGAAATTCCATTGATAGGTGGATAGTTTTTATCTCTCCATCATCCAATCTTAAGCAACGCACTTCTGGAGTAATTTCGTTGGGATGTATTCTTACAGGTAGCCATTTGTTTTGCTTTAAAAACATCTCAATCGTCAAAGCATCCTGGCATCCCTTCAATTTCCCCATAGTCACAGATTCTTCATACACACTGGCAGAAACAGTTATTCTCCCATACAATCGTTTTAATAAATAAAGCAGATTCAACTTTCCCAGTGCCATTAATGGTCCAGAATCACATATTACTTCCACTTTACTTTCCTTGTATTCCAAGTTCCTCTCTTAAAGTTTGTTGACTAAAGGTAGGCGCAAAGCCCCTGACATAGGCAAAAGTAGCCATTTCATCTTCAGATACACCTGCCACCCCAGCTACATAACCGATAGAAACCCCACCTTTTTTCAACAACACCAGGGCATTTTCCATTTTTAGCTGTCTTATGCCTAAGTCGATTAACTGGCAGATATATTTGTTGTCTGTGTTCTTTATCTCTTCTGCCAGTGTATCAGGCATCTCTATTCTCAATGTTTTCATAATTAATTTTCCTCATATTATTAATTATAACAAAATTGAGTCACAAATGTCAAGTAAAATAAAAACTTGACAAAAACCAATAAATTCTGTATAATTCCAATAATGAATCAAAGGAAATTTTTTTTCAAGATAGTAATTTATTCCCTTTTATTTTCCTTGAGTTTTATATTCCTGGAAAGTTTTCATCATACTTGCGATAAAAATTATTTTCTGTCGGGTTACTGTAACCCATCCGATAATGAAGAAGATTTTTGTCTTGCGTGTTGGTGGAGTCAAAACGGTAATACAGATTTTGTTTCCCCTTTAAAAATTACCACTACCTTATTCCATTCATCCTACATTTTGTTGTCTTCTAATTTCCTTCTCAAACCGAGTATTGAGACGGAACTAACCCGTGGTCCTCCCAGAAAGATTTTAGATTTTGGATTTTAGATTTTGGATTAATGAATCTGTAATTTCAAGAATTTATAATCTAAAATTTCGTATTTAGATTTTATGGTTTTGGCTGAGTGTTGAGGCTTTCGGCTGAACGCTTACAAAAAATCTTAAAAATTTGGAGGTATTAGAAAAATGAAAAAGTATTTAACTATATTTTTATCCCTTTTTTTGCTCTCTAGTGGGCAAATATTAGCTCAAGAGACGGAGAAAATGACAGGTCCTACCGCTTTACAAGGGATGCGTGGTGTCCCACTCAACATCCCGGATATTAGTCTTACGGGTGATATTGTTGGTAAGGTAACCAGCAATAAAGATGACGAAGACCGCAATACTGTCCACA
>JASEHU010000133.1 GCA_030018635.1 bacterium | reverse complement strand
GGAAGAGCCTATAAAATGGCAGCTCGAATTACCCATAAATAAAATCCGCACCCTTGCTTGCAGAGATAATCTCTCAGTTATCAGTTGTAAAAAGGTGTTATTGTGAAAGGGAAGAATAGGAATTATACGACCTATATGACTTATTCCCGAACCCCGAATCCCGTTAAACATAATCCTTCCCACTAATCACTAAGCGATTATCTCCGTGGTGAAATTTTCCTTGACAAAAACGATTAATATGTGTAAAATAATAAATAAAAAATATAAGGAGATAAAATAATGGAGTATTCAATAAGTCCTGAAGGTGAAAAATTTCAACTGCCAGGTTCAAATGATTATGAAGCTGAATATGAGCGATTAGACAAAATTGTGGCTCAAAAAAGGAAGGAAGGATATGAGATTGTAGTTGTTGTTGGGGTTGGATTTGTCGGGGCAGTGATGGGGGCAATAATTGCCGATAGTGTGGATAAAAAGACAGGTAAACCAGGTAAGTTTGTTATTGGTATGCAAAGACCTTCTACCCGCTCATATTGGAAAATACCCTATCTTAATCGAGGAATAGCACCGGTCAAGGCGGAAGACCCGGAGGTAGAGCCTATGATTCGCCGGTGTGTCCAGGAGAAGGAAACATTAATAGCTACCTTCACCGGTCATGCCTTTACCTTAGCGGATGTTATTGTCGTAGATGTGCAATGCGACTATATCAAGGAATCCATAGGTGATATTTCCACCGGATATACTGATATGGCCTCTTTGGAAAAGTCATTGCGGGTTATTGGTGAAAAGATGCCTCCTGAGGCATTGGTGTTGATTGAAACAACCGTAGCCCCTGGAACAACGGAGTTTGTTGCCCTGCCAATCTTAAAAGAGGAATTCAAAAAACGAGGAATTGAAACTGAACCGTTATTAGCTCATTCTTACGAACGGGTGATGCCGGGTCGTAATTATATCGGCTCAATCCGTGACTTTTGGCGAGTATGTAGCGGTGTGAATGAAGAAAGCAAAAAAAAGGTGGCTAAATTCCTAAATGAGGTGCTTAATACCGATAAGTTCCCATTAACCGTTCTGGATAGACCAATTGAGTCCGAGACGGCAAAAATTGTTGAAAATAGCTATCGAGCAACTATGTTAGCCTTTTTAGATGAATGGAGTTTGTTTGCCGAACAGAATGGAATAGACTTGATTAAGGTAATCAATGCCATTAAGGTGCGGCCAACACACAATAACATTATTTTCCCGGGTCCAGGTATAGGCGGTTATTGCCTTCCAAAGGATGGGGCTTTAGGTATCTGGGCACACAAAAATATACTTGGGACTAAAGATAATATCTTTAAAATGACCGGATTGGCTATTAATATCAATGACACCCGGGCATTACATGTGGCTGAACTTGTCAAGGATGCATTAGAACAAATGGGTAAAAATGTAGTTGGGGCAAAAATCCTTCTCTTGGGTGCGGCCTATCGTGAGGATGTAGGTGATACGCGATATAGCGGCTCAGAACTTATTGTTCGCAAACTGACCGAAATGGGTGCAGAAATGTTGGTTCATGACCCATATATTCAGCATTGGTGGGAATTTGAACAGCAGGATACATATCCTTCCCCTGGACATTCTCTGGCACGATTTTTCAAAAATCAGGATAATCTTAAAAACCTTAAAGTTCAGAATGACTTAAATTTAGCCCTTAAGGATGTGGATGGGGTAATATTTGCTGTCAAACATTCACATTACTTGCATATCACCCCTAAAAATTTAGTCGAAATGATTAGCAAACCAGCGGCTATAATCGATTGCTTTGGTATCCTTGAAGATGCAAAAATCAAGGAGTACTTGAAGTTGAATTGTGTAGTCAAAGGGTTGGGTAGGGGACATATTGAGCGGCTTAAGGAAAAATAGGTCATATAAGTCTTAGAAGACCTATTCTTTAAAAAGGGGTGCTGTCAATGAAAATTTAGTAAAAATATTCTGGTTGATTATTTCTTTAATCGCTGCCGTATCAATAGGTATCGTGGTTGGGATTGTCCATCCTGCGGAGAAAATTAATGCCTTGTGGATAGTAACTGCCGCTGTATGTTTTTACAGCATAAGTTATCGATTCTATTCAGCGTTTATTGCCTCCAGGGTACTTGTGCTCGATGCCAAACGGATAACACCTGCTTATCGGTTGAATGATGGTGTTGATTTTCATCCGACAAACAGCGTGGTACTTTTCGGTCATCATTTTGCGGCCATTGCCGGTGCTGGACCACTTATCGGTCCAATGCTGGCCGCTCAGTTCGGGTATCTTCCAGGGTTTCTCTGGATTCTTATTGGTGCCGCTCTTGCCGGTGCAGTTCACGACATGGTCATATTAGCGGCATCCGTGCGTAGAAATGGTCGTTCGCTGGCTCAGATAGCTAAGGATGAAATCGGTCCTGTGGGAGGAATTGCCGCATCCTTTGCTATTCTTTTCATCATTATCGTTGCCCTGGCCGGACTGGGATTAGCGGTTGTTAATGCCCTAACGAAAAGTCCGTGGGGAACCTTTACTATTGCGACCACCATTCCTATTGCTTTTCTGATGGGGTTTTACCTCTACCGCCTTCGTCCTGGTAAGGTGGGAGAAGTTAGCATAATTGGTGTAATACTTCTACTTGCTGCAGTTTTTACCGGTCATTATATACCCGGGTCCTTTCTTGAGCCGTGGTTTAATCTGTCAAAAGAGTCATTGGTTATTTCTATTGGTTCATAACATTTGATATTGTGGGTGCTCCAGTAGTCAGAATTCAGGAGTCAGAATAAAAAAGGCGCTTCTGGAGTGAGATTTATTCTGACTCCTGGATTCTATCATAGATACCCCCAATATCAAATGGAATGACCCAGTAGTAATTGCCTGGGGTTATCTTATTTACTCCGGAAGCGTATCGACCATCTGGCCTATGTTTGGAGTAGCCAATCAACTTCTCTCGGCAATTGCACTTGGTATAGGCACGACACTCATTATAAAATCCGGTAAAATTAAATACTGCTGGTTCAAATACCACAAGTTTTGAACCGTCAATAAAAACTATTTCACTGCAAAAATAAGCGGTTGTTTGGCTGGTATAAGCTTTTTCTACCTCTTGTCTAATATACAATTCATTTACTTGTATGATATTTTCTAATCTATTGAAGTATCTGTCTATCATACTTTCAATTCCTTCAGAGCCACTTGAGTATTTTCCCACTCTCTTATTCCCTCAATTAGTGCTTTCCATTTAAAATAATCTAATTCATCACCTAAACCTACCTTAGTAAAGGCACTGTAAAATTTTTCACTACTCATATTATACTTCTTTTCATATTCTGTACATTTTTCTTCCATGTCATGTATTACTAATCCACAAACTCTTTCTTCTCTTGCCAAAGATTGTGCTACTGATACACTCATTTTTTATCATCACCACCTTTTATTCAATAATTTTAACACACATCATCTTTTTTGTCAATAATTTATCATGATAGAAACTCGGTGGGTATCGCCTAAATCTTGATAAGAAACATAGGCATAGTCCAATTGATACACATCTTTGAATTTAATTCCCAAACCTAATGTTATACTTTATTCTCCTATCTAACAATAGCAATTTTACCCTTTTTTGTTCCCACATCACATTTAAGTAAATAGATATAAATCCCTGAGGCGACATTCTTCCCTGAGTTATTCTTTGCATCCCAGATGGCTTCGGCACAGCCCGGATGTATTTTGATTTCACTCCCTTCCTCGTCTAATGTCCGAATTAATTCGCCGACTAAATTATAGATATAGACCTTTGGATTAGAATTCAAGGGTATATTAGCAATTTTAAGTATTTGTCCTTTATTAGGATAGCAAGGGTTGGGATAAGCGATAACCTGACTCAGGTTATCTACCTTTAAATTTATCACGAGACTAAATTTATCCGTGTTTTCATATCCTCCATCACCACCTATTTCTAATTGAAAAAAAACTTTATGGATAGGAGGGCAGTTTGAATTAACTTGTATTGTATATGAACCACTGCTTGTTCCTCCAGAAGGTATATTGCCAAAGGAAGCATTATCTTTAATGATGGTGGTGAACAGGTCTGTGGTGGATATTGTGCCATAAACATTGGTAACTGTGCCTTCTTTTAGATTTTTGAGGGTTACAACTAAGTCAACGATATCTCCCGGCTTATCAATTATCTCATCAATAGTCTGGTCAATACAAAAAATCCCTTTTTGTGTTTGAAATTCCATTGCTGGGTCTCCTAATAAATCAAGACAAAACATTATCCAGCGGTAAGGCGTATGTTTGTTGCATTTTGAAATAAAAGTCATTTTACTTTTTCCCAGCGTTTCACCAATACGGGTATATCCCTCTTTAAAGAATTTTTTAAAGAATTCTATCTGATATTCACCACTATATGATTTTACATTAGTTTCATCAAACCATCCATATCTTGAATTACCAACAAAGGCAACTGCCCCACCATTTTGATTTAAAAGCATCTCCTCGCCTATACAATCTTTTTTCTGTGGATTATAAGGAGATGTATTACTAAAATCTCCAGCAATACAACCAATCGTATTAAAGACAAAGGTTTTACTCCCATTACTTAAGGTTCTGACATCTATGGGAGAACCAATATTAAAGGGAAGAGCAGTATTCCAGTTAGCATGATTAGCATGGGCAATTAATCCTACACCAGAAGTAATGGCGTTAATTATCCTATTGTTATCCACTCCTCCTCCAGTTTCATATTCTTTATAGACAGTATAAGTTCTCGGAGTCTGCATGGCAATATCTTCCATAATTTCCTTCCCATCACAAGTAGTAGGAGGGAGGACATAACCGATTAAAATTTCGTTATAGATATAGTCATCCTGAGACTTTTCGCAGGTAATAATTTTATTGACAAAATTGATTGCCTCTGCAGGGGTACTTACAGGTGCCCGTCCAATCCAAACCTCTGGGGACAAATCAACTCCATCCTCTAACTCACCATAAGTAGCATCGTTATCTGCATTCCAATTGCCATCAAGACAGGCATAATAAAGGTCACAAGGGATATTGTTGTCTATGTAATCCCCAAGATTTGAGCCTTCTGGCACCTTTGCATATACCCCACGATAGGGAATAATATCGACATCCCCACCTAACAGAATATATTCGGTACCATAGTTTTTATAGCAATATTTAATGAATGCCCTGATTTTTTCTTGATTGTCGTTACCTGAATACTTATTGTATATCCATGATGTAGTAGCGATGGTGGCCGTCATAGGTTTTGAAGCACATAATTGAGTAAAGGCGGATACTAAAGCCTCAGTAGTGATAACTACATATTTATAAGTATCTCTAACGCTCCATATTAATCTTCGAGGATAAGTAGTAATTAACTCCGGATTGACTACCAACTCTTTAACTAACTCCTCATCTTCGCTAATTCCTCTAATGGTAGAACTAATAGCCTTTATTTTCGATGTAGCCAGATTTAGTTTAAAGGTTATCTGTTTATTCCAGAAGAGTTCTTGGGTTTTAGGGTTGTAGCCGGCGCCAAAGATAGAGATGCAGGCAATAGAGTAACCTCGTAATTTCTGGGTAGAATCAAGTCTGAGAATATTCTGCGGGTAAAAATTTTCGTCTTGAAAGATAGATTCAGAGGTGGTAAAACCTTTAGAAATAGGGGTAGGAGGGGAGAGCGGTTTAAGATTATACCTACCGGCTAATTCTACCTGTTCAACAGAGGTAATCGTCACATCCCTGACCTCTGTCTCCGGAGGTAAAAGGACAAAAAAACTGTGAACAGGCAGACTGGGTTTGCCAACATCAGTAGATAGATAACCATCAACAGAGGTAATGACATCATATCCACTGATAGATTTTATCTTCAAGGGTGAAATATCCACCTGGCAGAAAATAGCAGAATCAGTAGGGTTAAATTTAGTTATTGGTTTTAATCCCTCTTCCCCTAAGGCGGGTAAGGCGAGTAAACTTATAAAAACAGCAATTATCTTTTTCACTTATACAACCTTTTCTCTACACAACCTGTATTATTTATAACACATTATGAGGCATTTGTCAATATATTTCTAATGAGAATTGCTGAATGGGGAGTAAAATCAAAGCAGGATGTAGAAATTAGTAGCGGAATTCGGTGGTGTCCGTGAATAGCTAACTTGTGTAAAACAAGAGGATAAATTCA
>JASEHU010000132.1 GCA_030018635.1 bacterium | reverse complement strand
AAAGCCTATCCGAAAAGTTGGAAGTCCGAACAGGTTTGAAACCTGGAACTTGGTTGATGGATTGAGAGTTTTCACACAATCTGATTGGTATGTGATATGTCCTGATAGTACTCTTGTTATGGAAGCAATTCGGGGACGAAGGAAACACCAACTCTCATTTTGGGATGCGCTTATTTGGGCATCAGCAAAGAAAGCAAGAGTTCAATATCTCTACAGCGAAGATTTCCAACATAAACAGATTATAGAAGGAGTCCAATTTATTAATCCTTTTGTCACTGACAATGACGACATCGGGAGAAGAAAAGAAAAATAGTACAGAAATAGATGAATTGCTATGAAAGCCAAAGGATTTACATTAATAGAATTACTTGCAGTCATGACTATAATTGCCACAATTTGTGCCTTAGCCTTGCCTGATCTGGGTAGGTTGCTGACCAATATAAAGGTGAGGTCAACTGTCCGTCAGGTATCTGCACTCCTGAACTACGCCCGGGGACAAGCAGTGGTGCATGGGACTAATTACCAGGTAAATTTCGAGGAAAAATCCTGTTGGCTCACCAAGAAAGAGGACGATAGTTATGTTCGGTTGACCGGCAGGGAGGGGAAAACCCTTTTCATACCCGATGAGGTCGCCTTTAAAGCAGAAATCGAATCAATCACTTTCTATCCCAAAGGTATCTCAAGCGGTGGGGAAATTATCATCGAAAACTTTCGGATAGTGGTAGATGAAGTTACGGGAATAGTAGAGGTATTGAGGGAGAAGAAATCAGGATGATTACTTTTAGTGTTATTATTCCGGCCAGACCAAATGCTCAAATAAAGGCACTTGAGTCCTTGAAAAATATAGAGTATGACCCTGCTCATTGGGAAATAATTGTTGTCGAAGGCAGACAACCGTCAATTCAAAGAAATAAGGCGGTTAGTATTGCCAAGGGTGAAATTATCTTCTTCCTTGATGATGACTCAGAGCCTATTCCGCAATTGTTTAATAGTGTGCTGGAATTTTATAAAGAGGCTCAGGTGGTCGTAGTCGGCGGGCCATGCCTGATGAAACCTACAGAAAAGGAATTACCAAAAGAATTGGACTTGATTCTTAAATCCTGTTTTGGGACATTTAATACTGCGGCTCGCTGGTGTGTGGCTGGGAATCAGCCCAAAAAAGCTACTGAAAAGGACTTGATTATGTGCAATCTAAGTATGCGTAAAGAGATATTTTTAAAAGAAGGTGGATTAAACGAATCACTCTATCCCAATGAAGAAAATGAGTTTCTCCATCGCCTTGAGAAAAAGGGCTATAGATTAGTTTATAACCCTAAGACGGTTGTCTATCGAGAGCGTCATCGAAGGCTGCAAGATTTTATTAAATCTATTTTCTACTATGGCCGTGGTCGGGTAAAACAAAATTTTATTAGCCCCACAATAAAAGATATACCGCATACCATCCCATTCCTGTTTGTTATCTATCTATTTTCACTTCTATTTATTCATTCACCATGGTTTTGGTATTTGCCGGCAGTGGCTTATGGATTACTGAATTTATTCTTCTCATGTCGGATTATATGTCAGGAAGGCCATATAAAATACCTTTTCTCCAGCCCGTTTTTATTCCTTTTGCTTCATCTCTCCTATGGATTGGGGTTAGGTTTTGGATTGGTGAGCGTAATGGCCGGAAGGCACAAATCCCCATCTTCGGAAATTAATGTTAGAATAGTAAAACTGTATGAAAGGTGAAAAGTGAAAAACGAAAAGTGAAAAATCAAGATAAAAATAATAAAAGAAGGTTAAGGTTAAGGTTGAGATTGAGGTTGAGAATGTCATTTTCTCAACCTTAACCTTAACCTCTAAAACAATCGGTGGTGTCCTATTATAGCTTAATTATACTGAGGCATCTAAAAAAGTATAAAAAGGGGGATTATTCATTGCAAATTTATCATTGCAAATTGTAAATTTTAAATTTAAAATGCTAAATTTGCAATTTAAAATGAATTTATCCTCTTGTTTTACACAAGTTAGCTATTCACGGACACCACCAAACAATCAGGAGGTAAAATTAAGTGAGAGTAGCCATTGTTTATCCACCGTTTAATCTTGAGGGTAAAATACCGCTTTTGAGCCAGAATAGGGTCTTTATCTATACGCATTCGGAAAAGATTAAGATATACCCTTTAGTTATGGCACAAGCGGCTACTTTACTTAAGGTCAATGGGCATGAGGTATTATATCTGGATGGTATAAATGAACGATTGAACTGGGAGGAGTTTGACAAACAATTAAATGATTTTTCGCCAGAGTTGGTTTTCCTTGAGACAAAGGTGCCTGTAATTCGTAGACATTGGGAATATATTAATGAGGAAAAGGTGAAATACCCAAATAGAAAATATGCCCTGGCCGGTGACCATGTTTCTTTTTTCCCATCTGAGTCAATGGAAAAGTCCAGGGTGGATTTTGTCATTACCGGTGGTGATTATGATAGCAGTCTATCTAAATTGGTTGACTGTTTGGAGGGTAGCGGTGCTTTGCCCAAAGGGGTTTATTTTCGAGATGGGGATGAGATAAAAAACACAGGTGAATTTGAATTAATTACAGATTTGAACTCACTTCCAGACATCGATAGGGAGTTAACCAAATGGCATATTTATGGTGAGGCGTATTTACAGCATCCGTGTGCTTATATACTCACCGGTAGGGGCTGTAAAGGGGCTAAGGGGGTAGGGGTTTGTAGATTTTGTATCTGGCAGTTTGCCTTCTGGAGGTGTACGGCAAGGCTTCGCTCCCCGGCTAAGGTGGTTAATGAAATTAAACTACTGGTTGAAAATTATGGGGTCAAAGAGATATTTGATGATAATGAAGCTGGAGCTATCTGGAATAAAGAGTGGGTAGAGGAATTTTATCACCAGATGAAAAAGCAAGACTTGATTGGTAAAGTAATTCTTTCTTCAAATGCCCGTGCTGATTGTTTATTAGATGGGGATGTATGTAAAACCCTTAAGAAAACAGGATTTCGACTATTAAAAATAGGATTAGAATCAGGAAATGACCATTCTTTAAGAAGATTGGGCAAGTCAGCCAGGGTTGAAGAGATAAGGCGTGGAATTAAAAATGCTAAAGATTTTGGGTTAAGGGTAATGGTCACGATTATGGTCGGCTATCCCTGGGAATCCGAAGAAGATGTTAAACAAACCTATCGTCTAGGTAAAGAATTATTGCTCTATAAAACCCACTGCGGTGATTCATTAGAGGCTAATATTATTAGCTCTTATCCAGGTACACCTTTATTTAATGACGCCCTCAGGCATAACTGGTTTGATATTGACCCTTATGATTATGAGAAATATGGTTTAGCCAAACCAATACTTAAAACTCCAATTGATGCAGAAAAATGGTGTAATACTATCTGGCGACTTCACCTTCATCCGTCATTTATATTCAAATCCTTGCTTACCTCAAGAAGTATTTATGATATTAAACTCCTGTTTAGAGGTGCAAGTTCATTATTTGGACATATTAAGGACTATCTGAAATGAAGATTATAAAAATCATTCTTTTTATCTGCGGGATATTATTATTTGTGACCATCATCAGAGGTATAGATATAAAAAAACTTTTTGAAATTCTTCAAAGGGTTAATTTTTACTTTATTTTTATAGGTTTTATTTTATTAGCCCTTGAGGTATTAATTCGGTCTTTGAAATTAAAGAGGCTAATATCCCTGATGGGCAATATTAAACTTAAAGATTGTTTCATTATCTACTTAATGGGTATGCCTTTTGGGTCGGTAACCCCGGGTAGAATAGGGGATTTAGTCCGCGTTTATACCATTAAACAGAAAACAAGGCTTTCGATGACAAATTCATTCGCTATCTGGGTGCTTGATAGATTTATGGAGGTGTTGGCACTTTTTGGCCTGGCATCAATAGGATTACTTGTTTTCCTTGTTCATCAAAGACTTAATGGAGAGGTTTTTCATCTTCTGCTCTTTTTGGCTTGTATTACCATTTTTCTATTATTTTTTATTATCAATCTTAAACGAAAATGGATAAAGCAAATACTAAAACTCTTTTATCAAATTGTGGTTCCTCATCCCGTTCGTGAGAAATTCAGCTCGAATGTCAGCACATTTTATCTTAATCTCACCGCGATATTAGAGAATCAACTCCAACTTTTAAATATTCTTATTTTATCATTGTTAAGCTGGATATTAGTTGGCATTCGGGGATTTATTTATGGCTTATCATTGGGCATGGATATAAAATTAATCTATTTTATCCTTCTTGTTCCGGTGATTAATGCCGTTGAGATTCTGCCTATCTCGATTATGGGGATTGGGACAAGGGATTATACCACCATATTATTATACTCTTCCTTAGGGGTAAGCAAGGAATATGGGCTATCTTTATCGTTGATGTTATTTATCCTCGGGTTAATCCCACAAATGGTAGTAGGCTATTTTATTGCCTGGCAGAATAAATTAAAGTGAATAGTGAATAGTGAATAGTTATTAGTTTTTCACTTTTCACTTTTCACTATTCACTTTTCACTTTTACGCAAAATCAGGGGGGAAGAAATCTATGGCAAAGAAACAGAAGTTTAAAAAGAAAAAGACCACCCAGCAACAAGAGGCGGTTATTGGTAAGCGAGAAGTTATCGTCGGAATAGGGATATTTCTTTTCGCCTTTTTGGTCTATTTAAAAACCGTAGCGTCAACGGTTACCTTTAGTGATAGTGGGGATTTTATCACCTGCGCCTACACACTGGGTATTGCTCATCCAACCGGGTATCCATTATGGACAATGTTAGGACACCTTAGTTGTTACCTGCCATTGGGAAATATTGCCTTTCGGGTAAATCTCTTTTCAGGGTTATTGGGTGCTTTAACCGTAATCGTTGCCTATTTTTTACTCCTTAAATTGCGTATTCGTTTAGTTGTTTGTGTCTGTCTATCCCTGGTTTATACCTTTTCGATGACATTATGGAAGGTATCAGTCATCGCCGAGGTCTATTCACTTTATGCCTTTTTTGCCGCCCTGACCTTGTTTCTACTTATACTCTGGCGGGAAAAGAAATTAGATAAGTTCCTTCGTTTAGCCGCTTTTGTCTATGGATTGGGTTTAACTAATCATCTCCTTATTACCTTTTTGATGCCTGGTATTCTTTACTTTTTATGGATAACGGACAAAAGGGTATTTTTAGATATGAAGCGATTTTTAAAAGTCGTTGCCTGCCTGTTTATTGGGCTTATGCCTTATATTTACCTTCCTATTCGTGGGTTTCAAGAACCTCTCTTAGACTGGGGCAACCCGGTTACCTTAAAAAGTCTCTTACGGCTGGTTACCGGCGGAATTTATCAAACAAGTAAATTTACGATGAAATTGATTGACCCATTAGGAATGCTCAAATATAATTTTGGAATATTTATCAATCAATTCACAGTTATATTTAGTATCTTTTGCCTGGTGGGTATTTACAGGCTTTTTAAAGAGAATGTTAAATTTCTTATATTTTCAGGATTATTGTTTTTAGGTGTGGGATTATATTCTTTAAACATTCAGGAAAAGATAATCTCGGGCTTAATCGACCAGGAGGCGTATTATCTCCCTTGTTTTTTAGTCGTTCTAATCCTTATTGGGTATGGACTAAATGATACCGTGAGATGGGTATTCTCTACTAAACGAGTTAACCTTCTCTGGATTTGGGTAATATTGTGTATCTTACCTGTAATCGTATTTATCAGCCATTATCGGCAGGCAAATATGAGTAAATACTATTTTGCTTATGATTATGGCACAAATATCCTCCATCAACTTCCTCGAAAATCTATCCTGTTTAACCAGGTGGATTACAATGTTCTTCCTTTGTGGTATTTGCAGTATGTAGAACAACAAAGGATGGATGTGCCGGTCTTTACCGTGCTTTTTTTAACCCGGGACTGGTTTGTAGAAAGGCTGTTGAAACTTTACCCGGAAATTAAGATTACTTGTAGCCTGAAGGAAAAACACACCCGCATATTTGAGAATATCATTTATAACAATAGAGATACGCACCAGATCTATTTTACCCACGATTTCTTGACCCAGAAAGAGGAGGTTAGCCCACCTCCCCTGGCTAAGGAAGGGATTATTAATAAACTAAAGGAACAACCTGTCCTTGGGGATAAATTCAGGTATAATTATCGCGGGGTGTTTGACAAGGGGGTGGAAAAGGATGTCTGGGCAAGTGAGGTGATGTTG
>JASEHU010000131.1 GCA_030018635.1 bacterium | reverse complement strand
CAGGACTAACCGCTTTAGCGGTTTTCAATAAAAAGATTGGTTGCACAGCTCGAAAAATTTTGAATTGCTGCCTTACGCCACTTTCTCGACATTTCTATCTGCAATACGGACCTCGTACCTGAACGCTTACTGTAACTCCTGCAACACCTCTTTCAAAAGACACATACTTTCATCATCTGATGTCCATTTCATAATCAAACAATTAGTCCGTCTGGGATTAAGTTTTAAATACCCAGGGAATAAACCAATCAATGAAAGAATTCTGGGGATTAATTTTTCCTCAAGCGGTAATTCGAGTACCAGATGCCCATCCGCAAAACTCAAATTTGTAATGCCAACCTTTTTAGCCATCAGCCGCATATGGAAAAGTTCTAAGAGTCTTTTGACCGGTAGTGGAATTTTCCCATACCTATCCGCAATTTCTTCTTCTAACCCTTGTAATGTCTTAAAATCCAGGGCACAGGAGAGCTTTTTATAGATGGCATATCGCTGAGTAGTCTGGGCAATATATTCCTCCGGGATATAGGTATCGCAGGGTAAATCAACTACCGGCAGGCTCTCATCAACCACTTCTTCGCCTTTTAATTTAGCCACTGCCTCCTGAAGTAATTTACAATACAAATCAAATCCCACGGCCAGGACATTTCCATGTTGCTCTGCCCCAAGGATATTGCCTGCCCCGCGTATTTCTAAATCCCGCATGGCTAATTTAAAGCCGGAACCTAACTCTGAAAATTCCCGTATGGCCGACAACCGTTCTTTGGCCAGATCAGACAACAAAGCCCTGGCTGGATATAAAAGATAGGCATAAGCCATATGTTTTGCCCGGCCTACCCTGCCTCTTAATTGATAAAGCTGGGAAAGACCAAATTGATGGGCATTGTTAATGATAATCGTATTGACTGTGGCAATATCTATCCCGGACTCGATAATCGAGGTAGAAAGTAAAATGTCATATTCGCCTCTGAGGAATTCCAACATCACCTTTTCAAGCTCATGTTCAGCCATTTGTCCATGTGCTATGACTATTTTTGCCTCAGGCACGAACTTTTTCAAGGATTTGGCTATTGTCTCGATGGTTTTTACCTGGGTATGAACAAAGTAAATCTGCCCCTGACGGTCCATTTCCCGTAGAATTGCCTCCCTGATTACCTGCTCGCTAAAAGGTAAAACAAAGGTTTTTATAGGTAATCGTTCCGGAGGAGGGGTATTGATGACACTCATATCCCGAGCACCCGATAAGGACATATATAAAGTTCGAGGGATAGGGGTAGCGGTTAGAGCCAGGACATCTACCAATTTACGAAGTTGTTTAAGCCGTTCCTTATGCTGGACACCAAATCGCTGTTCTTCATCGATAATTACCAGACTCAAATTCTGGAATTCAACATCCTTTTGAAGCAACCGGTGTGTGCCGATAATTATGTCTATTTCCCCTGTTTTTAATCCTTCAAGTATCTTTCGTTGTTCTGCCTTGGTCCTGAACCGACTTAACATCTCTACCTTGATTGGAAAAGGGGCAAGCCTCTGGGTAAAGGTCTGGTAATGCTGAGCGGCTAAGATAGTTGTCGGCACAAGCACTGCTACCTGTTTATTATCCATCGTCGCCTTAAATGCGGCTCTTAGGGCTACCTCTGTCTTTCCGTAGCCAACATCACCACAAATCAATCTATCCATTGGCTCCTTCTTTTCCATATCAACCTTAATTTCCTCAATCACCTTGAGTTGGTCAGGGGTTTCTTCATAAATAAATCCTGCCTCGAATTCATATTGCCAATCACCATCCTTAGAAAAGGCATGACCGGGTAATGCCTTTCTTTGGGCATACAACTCGATTAACTCCATAGCGATTGACTCAATCGACTTTTTGACATTTTTCTTTACCCGTGACCAGACGGCATCATTAAGCCGATATATCCTCGGAGGCCTATCCTTATCCCCCATATATTTCTCGACCAATCCAAATTGGTCTAACGGCACATAAAGTTTATCCCCATCGGCATATTCAATCAGCAATAAATCCTTTTTGAGCCCCTCGACCGTGAGGGTGGTCAGCCCTGAGTATTTACCAATGCCGTAATTAATATGGACAACATAATCCCCCGGCTTAAGGTCGGTAAAGGTTGAAATAGGCAGGGTATCTGTGTGGTCAAATCTCCGTGTGCCAAGATGTGATGAATAGCCAAAAAGCTCCTTATCCGTAATTAGAACCAATTGGAGTTCCATGAATTGAAATCCCTGGTTAAGGTTAGCCGTGACGATAGGAATTTCAATATCGTGAGCCTTCAATAATTCCTTGATTCGTTCTTCCTGTCCCTTGTAGCCGGCAACGATAACTATCCTGTAACCTTCTTCCTGCCACCTCTTGAACTCATCAATAAACAATTGGAAGTTATTCTTGAATTCTAACGGAGGTTTGGCGAAAAACTCACATTCCCCTTTATCTTCAAAACAGAGGAGTTGTCGATTAGATATTTCCCTTTGGAAATCCTCCCAGGTTATTAAAAATTGGTCAGGATGAGGCAGATTTTGGATTTTGGATTTTGGATTTTGGATTTCTTCAATCGAAAATCGAAAATCCAAAATCGAAAATTCTAAATCCCGCGATGAGGCATGGCTCTCATACTGCGAAAACACCTCTTCCCTTAGCCGCTCAGCCTCGTTTTCTAAATAGGCCGGGTCATCTAAGACAATTATGGAGGATTCCGGCAAGTAATCGAAGAGCGTGGCTGTATTTTGTAACAACCCCCTAACCCCCTTAACCCTCTGTATTAAGGTAGAAGACGGCAGGATGGTCGCTTGCTCCATAAAAGAAACCGACCTTTGGGTAATCGGGTCAAATTGCCGTAGTGATTCGATGTCATCCCCAAAAAACTCTATTCGCAGAGGCAAATTGGTATTTATCGGAAAGACATCTACAATGCCACCACGATGGGAAAATGTGCCTTTTGTCTCCACCACCTCATCCGGGGAATAACCGATTTGCATAAGTTTTTCTAAAAGCACATCCCTCTTAATGGTATCTGATGTTTTTAGAAGGAGTTTTGATTCATTCAAACAAGAACTTGAGGCGATTTTAAAAAGGCTCGCCTGCAAAGAACTGATTAAAATTATATCCTCCCGCCGGTCGCTGAGATTATTTAGAATAGCCATCTGCTCTCCGACCAAATCCTTATGTGCCGGCACCTCATCATAGGGAAGAACCTCCAAACTCGGGAATAGAAAAACCTCCGTCGTATCTTTTAAAAACGCCGTTAACTCTAAATAAAGTTTCTCTGCCTGAGTCTGATTTGGCAAAATAATAAAGACAGAACGGGAAATCTCCCTTTTTAATCCAGCCAGAAAATATGCCCTGGCAGAGCCATGAAGTCCACAAATGGATTGTTTTTTTGAGCCGTTATTTAATTCTTTAGCCATAGTCATAAATTCAGGTGATTTTTTAAGTAAGGGTAGATACGAGGTTAAATTCATTATTAACTATACTCCCCATCCAATTCCGCACATCTAATGAGAAATGGCGTTTCATCCCCTCATAATGGTCTTCATTATTAGTTACTACCACCATCTTGTGCGTCAAGGCAGTCGCGCCAATCAGCACATCAAATTCTCCTGGGAAGATGCCTTTGGGTTTAAGAACCCCATAAATTTCGGCAGCTTTGTTCAAGATTGGTTGGTCGAGATACAAAACATCGGTCAACATGAGATATTCTTCAAAGACCTGTAATCGTTTTGTCGCCCCAACGGTTTTATATCCGCGAAAACATTCATAATACGATAGACAACTGATGGTAAAACGGCGATGCAGCCGTAAATACTCACGGCTGCGGTGATATGCAGGTTCCATCCGCTTGAGAATATAGCTGAAAATATCGGTATCAATCAAACACAAAGGTTCGCTCATGACTTTGCTCCCGTTGCATATAGATGTTTGAAATCGGCAACTCGGCTTCATCCGTGATGGCAAGATACTTCTGGGTAACTTGGGTTAATTGATGCACAGGATCGGGTGGAAATGTGTCCAAATCAATCAGAATGAGTCTGACTCGATGCTTGTGTAAAGGTTTCATTTGTTCAGGGAGTACAATAATCCCCTTGTCTTCAATGACTGATTCAAATTGATAGGTGTTCATTGTTTAGCCTCCTCATTTTCAGAAAAAGAAGTAATTTACTGAACTTTTGCAAATTTTGTAGAAACCCAGTAAACTACCACCTTTCATTAAATATAGCTGTTCACAGGACATTGAAATTAGAAATTGGAAATTGGGGAAAATAGATACGATTCTCCTCTCTTTTCCTAATTTCTACTTTCCAATTTCAAATTTCAAGCCGTGAATGACTGCAAAATTTGCAAAAGTTCAGTCATTTAGGTAAGCATTCACCATTTACCATTCCTTTAATTATCCCTCCTGATAAAATAATTTCAATGCCTTCCCAATTGCCGGCAGCACCTGCTTTTTGCGTGAGAGAATACCTTTCAAGAACAATTCATCTCTATCCGTTTCAAAGGCTAATTCAATGATTTTGAAATTTCCGACAAAAATCAAATGACTTCCTTCCTTTAAAATATCGGTGATTAACATCATAACTAATTCTAATTTATGTGCCTCTTTAAGGTCATTCAACTCTTTACCAAAGGCATCCCTTAATTTTAGTATATTCTCGGTATCAACAGTTTCAAACTGACCAATACCAATATTTCTATTCCCCATTTTATATTCTTTGTAATTAGCCATAATTATTTCTTTAACCGATTTTTCTTCGAGCATCGAGCCATGACGGAACATTTCAATTCCAAATGTATTTATCTCCACCCCACAGCCTAAGGCAAGTTTTTTGGCAATAGTCATATCTTTTTGAGTCGTGGTCGAGGATTTAAAAAGCAGGGTGTCGGATAAAATACCGGCCAGTAGTAGCCCGGCAATTTCTTTGCTCGGGCTGATAAAATGTTGGTCATACTTTGTGGCAATTAAGGTAGCCGTGCTGCCAACCGGTTCTCCTGTAAATGGAATAGGCATTCTACTTTGAATATCCCCGGTGCGATGGTGGTCGATAATCTCAATAATTTCTGCCTCCTCAATCCCTGCCCCGGCCTGAAATATCTCATTATGGTCAACCAGGATTACCTTTTTACCGGTGGTTTGTAACAAGTCTCTGGCCGTCACTACGCCGATTACCTTATCGAATTCATCTACTACCGGCATAGAGCGGGCCGGGGAATTGATGACTATCCCTTTTGCCTCACTAATTCGGGTGTCGGGTGTCAAACCGGTAATATTTGTATTCATCAGGGTTTCGACTGAGGCAGAAAGCTTGGTCAATCGAACAGAGGTAATGGTATCGTAAGGAGAGACAATGAGTGTTGCCCCTGATGTTTTAGCTAAATCAACTACCGTTTGAGTTGGGGAAAAGCCACCGGTGATGATAAGACATCGAACACCTGCCTCAAGGTTGGCTATTTGAGCATCCTCTCTATCCCCAAGCAAAACAATATTATCAAAACCATAATAGGTCCTGATTCTCTCCGACATCGAACTAACAGCCATAGCCCCAATAATAAGATTACCATTAGGGAATACCGTCTCGATATGGCCAACAATCAATGTTCCGTTGAGACACTGGAGGATATTTTTAGCCGTAGTATTTACCTGTCTGTCTGTCTCGATATCCATTTCAGCCACTAACATAGCGGCAATTTTGGTAATATCGATAACCCCTTTAAGTTCTAAATCCTTCCCTATCGGCACCATCATAAAACCCTTTTTTTTAACTATATCCAAAACATCTTTGATTGGCGCCCCAATGTCGATAACTATTGCCGGACTACTCATCACATCCTCTACCCTTAAATAAAAATCATCGATTACCTCGGGTGACTCAACCCCAAAATACTCAAGGACAAACCTTGTTTCATTGTTTATCTCACCCACCGTTGCCGGCTTAATGTTCTTAATACCTAATGCCTCTTTTAACTTAGCATAGGCAATAGCTGAGACGACCGTATCCGTATCTGGGTTTTTATGCCCGACGACTAAAATTAATTCCTGTTGTGCCATTTTTTCACCTCATGATTATTTTAACACCTAATTTCTAAAAAGTCAATTAAAATAAAATTTATCCAGTAACCGCTCAGTGAACGGGGGAAAAATAAGTGGAGATTGGTGAAGATTAGGTGGAGATTGGTAAAGAAAACAATAAATCTCCACCCATCTCTACCAATCTCTACCCCACCGTTAACTGAGCAGTTACAGGC
>JASEHU010000130.1 GCA_030018635.1 bacterium | reverse complement strand
AAATGAATTTATCCTCTTGTTTTACACAAGTTAGCTATTCACGGACACCACCTGATTTTCCTTGTGTTAGCTGATTACTGAAACCTTACGAAAATACCCTAAACCTTAAAGCAATTCTTCATACATTAGAAATTTACTACACAGTTCTTTTGTTTTTGCCTTTACTTGTGCATAAATATTTTCTTGGCCAATATTATTGAGTACCTCGGTAATAAGGTAGGCAATTTGTTGCAGATGTTCTTCTTTCATTCCCCTTGCCGTCAGGGTAGGTGTGCCAAGTCGGATACCACTTGTTATCATGGCAGTTTTGGTATCAAAAGGAATGGTGTTTTTGTTGACAATTATGCCTGCTTTTTCCAATGCCTTTTCTGCCTCCTGACCTGTTATTCCTTTTGAATTAAGGTCAATCAGGAGAAGATGTGTATCTGTTCCTCCAGAGACCAGGTTAAAACCATGTTTAATTAATTCTGCGGCTAATACCTTTGTATTTAACAGGATTTGGGCTTGATATGCCTTGAATTCATCCGTTAGTGCCTCTTTAAAACAGACCGCTTTAGCGGCGATAATGTGCATCAATGGTCCTCCCTGAATACCCGGGAAGATGGTCTTATCTATTAAGTTTGCATACTCTTTCTTACACATAATCATCCCGCCGCGAGGGCCTTTTAAGGTTTTATGCGTGGTGGTCGTCACAAAATCACAATAAGGAATAGGGTCAGGATGGAGTTTAGCCGCAACTAATCCCGCAATATGGGCAATATCAGCTAAAAGATAGGCACCAACCTCTGAGGCAATTTGCCTGAATTTATCAAACTCAATAGTTCTTGGGTAGGCACTTGCGCCACAGACAATCATCTTAGGACGATGAACCTTTGCTATTTTTAGTAGTTCGTCAAAATCAAACACTTGAGTTTGATGATTTACTTTATAAGCAACTGCCTCATAGACAATTCCAGAGAAATTTACCTTACTACCATGGGTTAAGTGTCCACCACAACAAAGACTTAAGCCCATAATTTTATCACCTGGTTTTAACATAGCCATATAAACAGCCATATTAGCCTGCGAGCCGGAATGTGGCTGAACATTAACATGTTCTGCCCCAAATAATTCCTTTGCCCTTAATATCGCCAACTCTTCAACCCGGTCAACAAAACTACAACCTCCATAATATCTTTTGTAGGGATAGCCTTCGGCATACTTATTCGTCATTAAACAGCCTTGTGCCTCAAGCACGGCATTACTGACCATATTTTCAGAGGCAATCATATTCAGGTTATAAACCTCATTTTTTGCCTCCTGATGAATAAGTTCGGCTATCTCCGGGTCAACATTTTTTAAATTCTCCAATATATTTCGCATGATATTAATTATAATTTAATTCAGTATGTTTTGTCAAGGAAAAATTTCGCTTCGAGTGCGGATTGTAAATATGGGTAGATTTTTATGGCTCATCACGAATTATTGTGGGTAAAGCAAAAAAACTCATTGAAAATTGCAAATTTAGCATTTATAATTTTAAATTTACAGAGAATTACCTCTTCTGTTTTGCAGTGACAAAATTTTAAATGCTAAATTTTGCAGTGCTAAATTTGCAATGAAATTTATTTACCCACTATATTCCAGGAAGAGCCTATAAAATGGCAGCTCGAATTACCCATAAATAAAATCCGCACCCTTTCGCTTCGCTCAATAACTTTTGGGACGCTTCATTTTCATCGTTTTTCTTGTGATCTCTTTCAGAAATTAGAAATTAGTGGTTTATGACATTTGTTTTTGGAGGTAATTCCCCCTTAGAAAAGGGGGTAAGGGGGTTGTCTTTCTCTCTAAGGGGAATAACAACCCCCTAACCCCCTTTATTAAGGGGGAATTTAAATGTCGTCCCAAAATAGCCACACCCAAATCTAATTTCCAACTATTCCAATAATCATAATTTATGAGACAGTGGAGTATAAAAGCCACCATTCTCTATCTTCTTCCTTTATCTTCTCCAAATTCATCCCTTCTGTTTTTACTATCCTCGAATGAAGAAGATGTACTTTATGAGCATTCCACTTGCATCTACCATACGAAATTTCTACCTCTACCTCTCTTTTTTTCCCCCAAATAAATAAAACTTAAGAATGATTTTTCTTGTTTCCAGAGTGCTAAAAAACTTACTTATAATTCCAAATCTTTCTCCCCCAAATTTCCTCAAGCAGAATGCTTTAATTATTAGTTATTTCGTGGCTCTACAGAGATATGGATAAGTTTCAGAAAAAAATTTCTTGACAAATGAGATAGTTATAGTTATAATACAGTTATAATAAATTAGAGAAGGTTTTAAAAAGATGATAACTTTAGAAGAGAAATTATTAGAATTAGCTATTGAGGCTAATAAAAAGATAAATATAAAGAATGTAAATGAAAGAGAGATAGATGAGACTAATAAGGCAGGTTGCTCTATATTTTTGAAGGATTTAGACTACGGAGATAACAGATACACCCTTCGGGCAAATACAAATGTTGATTTCTATTTAGGATTAGGTCACCTTCTCATAGACAAAGAGGTTAGAAAAAAATATAGTGAAAAAGATTATAGAAAGATGGGATTAACTATATGTGCCATATTAGAGAAAAAAGGTGTTTTTACTCCTTTTGCTATAACAGATCCACGATGGAGTGATTTTGAACGCTTTCATGAAGAAATTGTTAAAGGAGAACAAACTCAATATTGTGAATATTCATATAAAGAACTTGGAGGTCTTATTGCTGTCCCTATAATTGATAAAAAAAAAGATGTCTTAGGGGTAATACGAATAGTTAACAAGAAAGATAATCAGATTAAGTATGGGGAAGAGGATTTAAAAAAATTAGAAGAGTTTATAAAAAAGGAAATACCTCTAATTGAATCGATGGTCTCTTATGGAGAGCTTCTTGAAATTGGCTCAGTCCTTAGTCTGCGAGATCTCTGTCACAAGGCAACAAAGGTAATAAATAGTATTCTGGGTGGAAAAGGATGCTCCATATTCCTTTTAGATGAAAAAGAATCAACAAAATGGAGGAAGATATATCGATGTTTTGGAACCACGGGTCTGGCATATAAGGATGAGAAAGGAAAGATTCAGTCGATAAATGATCCTTATGAGAATGCCCGCACAACATATTCCTATGAACCTAAAGAATTAGAAGGAAAAAAACGACCAATACTATCAATGACTGTGGCAGTGATACATGCCAGAGAGAATGCTTTTATTGATGATATGCATAACCAGGACGAGATAGATAAACAATTTACACCACCATACAAGATTATTCGTAAAGCTGGTACAGGGCAGAGTTGTGAATATGCCCTTGTACAAGATAGATATATAAGTTCAAAGAGTATTTTATATGCCCCTATCTTTTATAGAGAAAAAACAACCCGAGATACAGATGTTCTTGGAGTGATCAGGATTGCAAGGCCAGAGGGAAGTGTCCCTTTCAACCCAGAACAAAAACACTTCTTTATCTCACTTGCTGAAAAGCTCTCAAAGACAATAATTAACGCCAAATATGTTGAGCTGTTAAATGAATTGGCTAAATCAAGGAATACAAAAGAACTATTCCTGATGGTGGTTGATGGAATACCTAAAATTATTGGTGGTAGTATTGACTGTGCTATATTGATTAAGGATGGGAGTAAACTTAAGAAGGCGGCTGAATGGAGAGGAGGTAAAAGCAAGTTTTATGAAAAAGGAGATATTTCATCTTCTGATAGTGGTTATTTTGAATATGATATAAGTGATTCGAGTACCTCTCAAGATAGAGGGTATACAGGTTGGGTAGCCTATTATGGAAGACCACTAAGATTCAACTCACCTGAAGAAGCAAAGAAAATATCTCCTAGGGCAGAACATAATTCAAAGAGTGGTGAACCACCAGATAGAGTTCTTGGTGTACCTATTCTAAAGAAAGAAGAAAAAAGAGAGGTTTTTGGTGTAATAAGGATATGTAAGAAGGTAAAGGAAACCATCTTTACCGAAAATGATGAGGTTATCCTATCTCAGATAGCACAGAGGGTATTAGCAGAGGTTGAAAGATTTCAAAGAACAAAAGAGCTTATTGATTTAGCAGGCAGAGTATATCATGAAGTGTCCCCACTTTTCCCCCCTCTTAACGGCTATCTCAAAAAAGGAATGGTCAAAGAAGCACTGAGAGTAGGAAAAAAGATAGAGGTGTTGATTAATGATATGAAGAATTTTGTTAAAGGCATAAAAGGACTTAATTTTTCACCTTCTAAAATAACCCCATTGTTAGAAGATATATTGAAGGACAACAAGAAAAAGATGAAGAGCAAGGGGATAACGTGGGTCATTAATAAGCCTGATTCAGAAAGAGAGATTATTATTGATTATGAAAAGATAGATATAGTTTTTAGAAATCTAATCTCCAATGCTATTGATGCTATAGTAATGAAGGATGAAAAGGAAGGAAAGATAACAATAACTGTAGGTGAAGATGAGAATAAAGGAATGGTTAAGATTATTTTTGAGGATGATGGATGTGGGATGAAACAAGAAGTTCAGGATAAACTCTTTAAGGAGTATGTCTCTATAAAGCAGGAGGGTTTGGGAATAGGGCTTTCTCTCTCTAATTCCATCATTAAGGATCATCAGGGATTGATTACCTTTGAGAGTAAGTATGATAAAGGCTCTAAATTTGTAGTTGAGTTACCTTTCCATCAAGAAAAAGATAAAAAGGAGGAATAGATATGTCAGAGAAGGATTTGATATTCTTTGTAGAGGATAAAGATGAATTCCGTAATTATATAGAGGGTGAATTAAAAAGTTGGGGATATCAGGTGGAGACGGCAAGTGTTGCCAGAGAAGCAAGTGAGAAGTTCAAAGAACTTAAAGGAGTTAAATTGGCAATCTTAGATTTAGGGCTACCGGAAGAAACGGCTGTACCTCCAAGAGCAGATATTGGGTTTAACCTATTAGCTGAGATTAGAAAACTCAATCGTCGCATTCCAGTAATTATACTTACTGGTACCTTAGCAGAGATTAAGTATGCTGTTAGAGCGATAAAGGAAGGGGCATGTAACTATATTCTTAAAAGCGAAGTAGATGAGAGATTAGAAGATGCTATTGCAAGTGCAATTAGTCAACCTCCGGTTGATCCTGAGGGAGACTTTAAGTGGTTATTAAAGAATATGCCAGAATTACAAGAGAAATTTGCAGGTAACTGGATTGCAGTAGTTAATGAAAAAGTGGTTGCAAGTGGAAAGATGGCCTCTATGGTATATGAAAAATTACAGGACAAGTATCCTCAAGTAGAACCATTTATATATGCAGTTCCTGAAAAGGAGGAAATTCCATGGATATGATTACCACTTACCCACGGACAATTTGCTTCTCATGGGAACAAGAGCAAATTCAAGGATTAGGAAAAATGGGGAATCCAACAGGGTTAATATATATATGGGATGAAGGAAAAAGTATATGGAGAGGGAGCGAGGTGTATATAGACTCTGGAGCAGTTATTTCTGTATTCAGCCGAGAGATAGGAAATTTAGTATTACCAAATAGAGTTGAAAGTGGAGAAAAGAAAACCTTTGGTAGTGCAAGTGGAGGAGAGATTGAGACATATATTCATAGAGTAAATTTAAGACTTGGTCCATTTCTTTTTCCAGCCAGAGTCGCTTTTAGAAAAGATGAATCCATTAAGAGAAATTTATTAGGTAGATGTGATGTTTTCTCATTCTTTAGCATATATTTTGACCATATTAAAAGAAGAACTTGTTTTATTGGATAATTTTGATTAAAAGTTTGCATAATAAAAAGACATTTCATTTTTTTATCGTTATGAACAAGCCCTCAATAAATTGAGGGTTCCGGAGCCCCAGATTTATGTGGGGTAAAAGAAAAAAATCAAAAAGAAAGAGGTATAACATGACAATTAGTTACAAAGAACTTGGATTGGTTACCACCAAAATAATGTTTAAGGTAGCCATGGAAAAGGGATTTGCTATCCCGGCTTACAATTTTAATAACATGGAACAATTACAGGCAATTATTCAGGGGTGTGTTGAAAGTGATTCCCCGATTATTTTACAGATATCTAAAGGTGCCCGGGAATATGCCAATGCGACCTTACTTTGCTATATAGCTATGAGTGCTGTAGAAATGGCTAAGGCAAATATCTTCAATGCCCTCAAAAGGGTTAAAAAGGACTATCTTTTATGTCGAAATTAAAGTTTATACTACGCACCCCCATAAACTGAGCTATTTAAAACTC
>JASEHU010000012.1 GCA_030018635.1 bacterium | reverse complement strand
GAGTCCTTGTGCATTATTCGACCTTAGAAAGGAAACAGAGAGAATATGTGGAATCTCAGTTTAAAGCCTCGGAATTTGCCATTTGTATCGCTACGACAACGTTAGAATTAGGCATAGATATAGGTTCCATAGAGGTCATAATCCTGTATGAACCTCCTCAAAGCGTCACCAGTTTTCTTCAAAGGATTGGCCGCGGCAGTAGGAGAACTGGGGAAACATGGGTGATTATGACACCAAAAAATAATTTAGAGCTACTCCAATTTTGCGCATTAACATCCTTAGCCAGTGAAGGAATAATAGAAAATACCCCTCCTGGCCAATTCTATAGCGTTCTTATTCAACAAATCTTCTCCAGTATTGCAGCCAAACATCACCATCGAGTACATGAAAGTGAAATTGAAGAAATATGCAACTCTTTCTCCTGGATTAAACCTGAAGAAATACGCTTAATAATGCAAAGACTTTCAAGCCAGGGGTACTTGCAGCATGAGGATAGATGGTCAAGTTATCAAATGGGTCCCATGTTAGAATCCTTATATAATGAGATGGCAATTTTTTCAAATATATCTAACGGTGAATCCGGTATCCAGGTCTTTCATGAAGGTCGTCGTTTAGCCTCTCTACCATTACCAGTCGCTCAACTTCGATTGGGAGCAGTTATACTTTTTGCTGGACGTTACTGGGAAATTACATCAGTTGGAGAAGTTCGGATAACTGTTCGTTTAACTAACCCTGTTTCTTTCCCCATTCGTCCTTCCTATGGTAAAGGTGGTGGCAATTATTTGAGTTCTATTGTTGCTCAAAAAATTAAAGAAGTTTTAACAGGAAGAGAGAATTTGTCAAATTTCATGCTCGATATAGGTACAGAAAACCGTTTAAGAAACCTTCAGGTCAGAATACCTTCAGAAAGTTATGAGGAATGCATTTTTCAAACGAAGCACACCTCTAAGTATTTCTATTATACTTTTGCTGGTGGTGTAGAAAATAGGGTTCTTCATGTTCTTTTTTCAGAATTCGGGCATTCTTGTCAATTGATGAGGGACACCGAAGGTATTGCTATTTATTCTGATGAACCTCTTGACTTTAGTCGGATTCCCAATGATGAGAACGAAATCAAAGAAATAATCCATCATCACTGGCAGAGTTTCTTGCCATTGGTTAGAGTTAGCCCATTTTTTAACCTTCTCCCCATTTCGCTAAGGAGAAAAGAGGTTTTATCTCAGATTGATTATGGGGGTACCATTTCAAAAGTTATTGATATGCGAAATAGAAGTGTCATTTCTATATCCGATAGGTTATTCTGATATTAAGAAGGGAGGGAACGAAGTACAATACAGTGCAGATTTGTTATTAGGGTTAGTATTGAAAACGAGTGGACAACAACTTCATCTAACACAGCATAAAAGGTTCGTGCCTTATGGTACTCACCCAAATTTTTGCTTCGCAAAAACTTCTTTTATGCTGATAGGGTTAAGTGAAATCGTGGACTTCGGGCTTAAACAGAGGAGCGAATATGTGGAATGAGAACTAAGTTATCGGATTAAAATAAGAGAAGTGAAAACATGAATAAAATCTATTGGTTAGAAGAAGGTAAAATTGCTGGGAGAAGTTATCCATCTTTGGAGGAGCTAAAGGAACTTTATAGGGAAGGTTTTAGAATTCTTGTTTCTTTAGAAAGAAGAGAAGATATTTTCGAGATAGAAAAAATAGGATTCAAAGTGTTCCCTATTTTTATTCAAGATTTTACCAGTCCTTCAATAGAACAGCTGGAGAAATTCAATTCAATTATCGATGAATCTACCACTAAGCCAATCTTAGTTCATTGTACTGGAGGTTTGGGAAGAACAGGCACTATGCTGGCAAGTTATCTAATTAAGAGGAAATCAATGACTGCAAAACAGGCAATAAAATTCGTTAGGTTAAAAAGAGACGGGGCAGTTGAAACGCGAGAACAAGAGAAAACTTTGGAGATATATGAAAAATATATAAGCGGTAGGATGTAATGAGTGATAGGACAAAGATACCAAATAATCTCGAAAAATTCACCACAGGAGATACAGAAATCATTACCTTTGAGAATCCTAGAAGAAAAAATAAGCATGAAATGGACAAAATAGAGAACATAGTTGCTAAATTTCGTTGGTTAAAGAACAATGAATTTGATTTCATTATATGTTTAGATAACAAATGTGATGATGATAAATGCCAGAACAATGGAAAAGTTGTTAAAGGTAGACCCTATTGTTACCCAAACGAAAATACCAGGAAAAAATTGAATGATTTCATCTCAAGTAACTTTAAGGAGTACTATCATAAAAGCGTTGGTGATCCGGCAATGGGACAGGAGATTACCGATGAAGATCATAAGTGGTTTAAGCATCTTGTTAATGACTTGCGGAGCAAAGGTATTAAAAAGATTGCAGTTCATTGCGGTGCGGGGATTGATAGGAGCCCATCTATCAGAAATGAATATTTGAAAGGCAATCAAAAATGATTGAGATAGATGTTATTCGCCCTTCGACCACGACTCTTCGCAATCCTTCGGATTGCTCGGTGCTATCGCACTCACTTAACACAGTGTTATCTGAATGATGGTTTTAGGATCGAAAGTTAACTTATAAAGACCTTATGTAACATACTAATCTTTCTTCTTGTTTTATGTTTTAATATTTAAAGAGTAGAGTCGGGCAGGGAAGAGGTGGAGGAGAGTAATACATGAGCAGACTAATTTGTTTAAGGAAGTAAAAAATGAAGAGAATTAATTGTATTGTGGTATTATACAATAATTATGTCAGATATAACACCAAATCGGAAGGATATGCGACATTTATGTCGTATATAAGTGAGTGAGGTGACATTTTGCTTGGCAGTTTTAAAAATAGTGAAAGAAAGAGGATGGAGTGAAAGAAATGCTTTCTAATGATAGGTTTGATAAAGAGATTCAAGATATTGTAGAGCAACTTATTAGAGTCTATAAGCCTCAGAAAATTATCCTTTTTGGCTCTTTAGTAAGAGGTAAGTTGAGCCCAGGAACAGATATAGATCTTTTTATCATTAAAGAGGATGTTCCTAATCTCGGTATTGATAGGATTCGCCAATTGGAGAGGTTAATCAAATATAGGTTAGCTACTGACTTCATTGTGTATAAACCTGTAGAAGTAGAGCAGAGATTAAAACTAGGCGATCCCTTTGTAAAGAGTATCTTTGAAGAAGGGAAGGTTATTTATAATGCAAAATGAACAGGTTGTAAAAGAATGGATAGAAAGGGCAGATGAAGATTTTGGATTTGCTTCTTCATCACTTGAAGTTGGAAAATACTTTGCTCAAATCTGCTTTCATTTTCAACAAGCATCTGAGAAGTATCTCAAAGCCTTCATCATTGCTAATGGATTAGAATTTAGACCTATCCATAATCTCCTGGAGTTATTAGAGATTTGCAGAGAGAAAGAACCAAAGATTAAAGAGATAGAAGAAGATTGCCGCTATCTTAATCCATTTTATATTGATACACGTTATCCGGTACATTGGCCCACTCACTATGATAAAGAGACAGCTATTAAGGCAAGCGATTCAGTAGGAGAAATAAGAAAGTGGATAATGGATATTTTAAAAATTTAATAGAAGTCGCCAAGCAAAACAACCGCTTAACACGGTGTTTGTGGCTCACTTCGTTTGTCCAAATGCTTCGCACTTCGCAAAGCCCGAAACCGTTAGGTGAAATTGCCTTTAAGTATGAGGGAGAAAAATGAAGATACTTCATACAGCAGATATCCATTTAAGAGAATATGAAGATGATAGATGGAGGACACTCCAAAAACTAATTGAAATTGGAAAGAGAGAAGAAGTTGAAATTTTCGTGGTATGCGGAGATCTCTTTGATAAGGGGATTGATGCTGAAGCCTTAAGACCTAAGATACGGGAAATTTTCTCAAATAACGGCTTTAAAATCCTCTTAGTTCCGGGAAACCACGATAGTGAATCTTATAAGAGTGGCATGTATTTTGGTGAAGATACAATTATCTTGACCGAGTTAAATAAACCTTTTGAATATAAAGACCTAATGATATGGGGATTACCTTTTGAATCCATAGAAGGAGAAGAGATTCTCAATAAGCTCCACCTATTTACAAATAATTTGGCTACAGATAAGAGAAATATCTTGCTCTATCACGGAGAATTGCTTGATGCATTCTTTTCCAGAAAAGATTTTGGAGAGGAAGGTGAAGGAAGGTATATGCCCGTCAAACTTTCTTATTTCAAAGATTTAAATGTTGATTATGTACTTGCAGGACATTTTCATTCAAAATTTGATGTGTGGAAGTTAGAAAATGGTAGATACTTTGTTTATCCTGGGTCACCTATTTCAATAACTAAAAGAGAAATAGGACAGAGAAAAGTAAATATCTTTGAAGTTGGAAAGCCACCTGAGGAATATCCTCTTGATACACCTCATTTTGAAGAAGCAGTTATAGAATTTGACCCTTTTAAATCCAATAAACCCATAGAGATTGTGGAGAAACGTTTTAGTAATCTTCATCCAGAAGCAAGGGTTATTCTAACAGTTAAAGGATTCATAAACGGTAAATATATCGGAATGAATGAGAAGGATTTAGTAGAACAAATAAAAAAGATTACTGCAAAAAAGATTGCAGGTGAGCCGTGCTACGAATTCAAGGATATACGGATGATACTTGAAGATGACTTGTTCAAAAACTTCGTAAAGAAACTCGAGCAAAGCGATTACGATGAAGAAAAGAAGAAACAGTTGTGTGATGTAACAATCAAAGCAATGATTGAGGCAAGATCATGAAAATAAAGGAATTCTCAATAATACGATATGGTCCTTTACCAAATACAGGGAGAATTTCACTACATAATTTCAATCTGTTTTGGGGTAAAAATGAGGATGGAAAAACCCTTACAATAGATGCACTTGTAAAATTATTATTAGGGCGAAATATTCGTCGGGATTTCGAACACATAGAACGAGTAGAAGAAGCCCCAGAAGGCTATGTAATCATATTAGATGATAAAGGTAAAGAAATTAAGCTGCCAGAAAAGGGGGACTTAAAAAAAGTCGCAGACCTAACCCCATCAGAATGTCGCAATATTTTCGTTATAAGGAATAGTGATCTCTCTATTGCTCGTGAAAGTGAGTTTTATACTAATGTGACAGACCGGCTTACAGGTTTAAGGACAGAAGATATTTCCAAAATAAAAGAGATTCTTAGGGAAATAGGTAAAATAACACCAAGCGGTATATTCCGTGATATCAAAGACGAGATATTAAAGACGAGAATAGAAAATGCGAGAGACCTTGATAGAAATATTGAGGATTTAGCTAAAAAGATTAAAGAAGAGGGATTTGATGAACTTGAAGAAGAATCTGCAAAGCAAAGAGAGGAGATAAAAGGAATTGAACAGGAAATAAAAAGCCTTGATGATGCTAGAAAGAGAGAGAAATACGAAAAAGGAAAAGAAGCTCTGGATAAACTCATAGATGCCTTAGAAATATATAAGCAATTAGAGATTTACAAAGAAAATGACGAGGAGTTGTGGAGAGATTGTGAGAAAGATGCCAAAGCCTATGGTGAAGAAAAGGATAAGTCTCTTAAAGAGCTTCAGAAAAATGAAGAAGAATTCAAGGAGACAAGCGAAAATTTAAGTGAGGTAGAGAGAAACTTTCGGGTTTTTGATGATAAGAAGAAAAGAATAGACGATGAAGTTAAGCCAGAATTGAAGAACTACGAGATGGGGGTTGGAGAGGTAAAGAGTGAGGAAACAAAAAATAGGTTTTATACAGTAGCCGCAATAACCTCAGCAATATTATTATCAATATCGATATTAGGGGTGATAATAAATCCTTCACCTATACTTTATGGGCTACTTGGATTTTTTCTGATATCAACCGCCATCTTTGTAGCACTAAAATTTTCATTTATGCAAAAGAAAGCCCACTTTGCTGCAGTATTTGAAAGAATAAGATTGGCTACCTCTAGATTTGAACTTGATGCAGAAAGTCCAAAAGAAATCTATTCAAATATTCAGAAATTTGATGAGGAATATCAAAAGAAACATGAGGAATTACAGAATATAAAAAGGAAGAAAGAAAACTTGGAAGAAAAAATTAAGGAATTACGGGATAAAAAAATTCCAGGTATAGAAAATAAGATTAAAAATGCCAAAGAGAAGATAGAGGGGGTAAAAAGAAAGTCAAGAGAAGGTTCTTTGGAAGAATACACCAAGAAACTTAGATCAAAAGGGGAACTTGAAAAGTCAATAGGTGAGCAAAGAAGCGTTTTGAAGAGCCACTTGGGGGAAAAGAGCAAGGAATTAGAAGAAAATATTTCGAAGTGGGATGATGAAATTGGGAACCTTGAGGAGTATAAGGATAAAGCCAAGGATATAAAATATAGTGAAACCGACACAACAGAATTAGAAGGGGAAAAGCAGGAGTTTAAAGAGAAACTGAAAGAGATAAATAATAGGATGGTATCTCTTCAAAAAGAAATGGGGGAGGTGCAGCGGAAGGTGAATGAAATTCTGCGATTAAAAGGGGAATACTTACACTGTATGACATCAGTGGATTTGGAAGCAGTTAAAGATAAACTGAGAGGATTTATAGACGAAAATGAAAGCAAGAAAGACAATGTATTAGAAGTCATGAAAATTTTTGAAAAAATAGAAGCAGAAGAAAAAGAAAAGGTTTCCGAGCTTTTCGGTAAAGAGAGTCCCATTTCAAAGTATTTTAATGAAATAACAGATGATCTTTATGAGGAAGTTAACTTTAATCAAGGTACAGGAGAGATTGAAGTCAAACGTGTGGATGGCAAGATATTGGGAGCAGAAAAACTATCCGGAGGTGCCTATGACCAATTATATTTTTCTATACGCCTTGCCCTTGGAGAAAAGCTCTTAAAAGGCAATAAAGGGTTCTTTATCATGGATGATCCATTCGTAAAAGCCGACCCAGATAGATTGCAAAGACAGATTGAGGTGCTAAAAAAGATTTCTGAATTAGGATGGCAAATTATGTACTTTAGCGCAAAAGGGGAAATCAACGATGTTTTTAAAAGAGATATAGAAAGTGGTACTATTAACTACATCGAACTTCAGGGTATATTCTCCTGAAAATGTTAGACAACTTTGCGCAACAACTGATAAAAGGGAAATCAAAGATTTCCCCAAGTTGCCTTCGGCAACTTCTTTTATCCGCAAAGCATTAAACGCAATATTACTCGGTGACCTATTTGGGTCAAGAAGAAAAAACAAGACAGAATTAAGTATAATAGGAGGTTAAGATATGAACCGACAACCCGTTATTTCAAGCAACATGCGCACGATTGGTTATGATTCAAAATCCCAAACTTTAGAAATAGAGTTTCATAGTGGTGATATTTACCAGTATTTTAATGTCCCGGAGTCCATATACAATGCGCTGATGTCTGCTTCGTCCCATGGTTCATACTTTCACCACTATATCAAAGATCAATATCGGTGGACAAAAATCCAATAAGGTAATAAAAAAATGATAATAAAATCAATCCGTGTGTTTCTCCGTCAATAAGTGTGGTTTGGGAACTATATATGCTATGTATTTTTAGATAAAAGTTAAAATTAAAATATTTAATAAATATGAAAATTTATAGGGGTAGAGTCGGGCAGGGAAGTGTTGAAGTGGAGTAATGTACAATTTGACTAATTACTGGAGTTTTAATCATGAAGACTTTTCATATCCACTGGTGAAACATAGAAAAAAATTGGAGCCAACCCAATTTTTATCCTATTTTCAAATATCAAGACCTAACCCCCCATAGGCTACTACCCCTTTAAGGAATCATCCACAGTAGGTAACGAAGCCATGTTTCTTATTGAAGGCTTCAAAACCGGCCGCTACCCACCCGCTTTATACTCCATTTATTATTACTTCAAGGGTGACCCTGAGGAATTTATATACACAATCCAGAACTTGAGTTCTTTCTCAGGTGTTCTAAAAATTTAATAAAAAGGATAGCCCAAGGCCATCTTTTTGGGAAAACTTATTTTAGGGAACCAGTCCTTTATCGGGAAGATTGTTTTTGAGGAAGGTCAGAATCTTATGAAAAGGGGCGATACATGGTAAAATTTGTCATGGTAAAAGAGATTTCTGGATTTTCACCCAGAGGAAGGTATAACCCTATGGCGTCTATACCGCCATCTTAGGATGTATATCCGCAACGCGGATATGAATAAGTTATACGCAATCGGACTTCGGGGGGCAAACCATAAATATGAGATCAAGTGGTGAGCGCTATGGTAAAAGATGAAGAAAAGCCCAAGACAACGTTTGATATAATAGGTAAAAGATGGAGAGAAAGCGTAGATAAGGTTAAAGAATACGAGATTATTGAAAGCGAAGAAGAAGTCTTTGAAGAATTTATACCGTCAAATCTTTTTGGTATCAACTATCAAGAGTACCAAGAAGCAGAAAAATTAAAACAGAAACTGCTAAAGAAGTATAAAGGAAAGATACTAGAAGAGGTAATTGTTGGTGAGGAACTCGTCACGAAGAAAGGATCATGCTATCACATAAAAAATCAAGATAGGTTCAACCTAAAAACGATTAATCCGGATAGAGCGAGAGAAAAAATTCTATCAAATTTAAAATTGATTTATGGGATAGGAGAAGTAACAGAGCGTATTTTAAAAGAGGAGGGATATAAAACAATTGAGGATCTTACGGAACATCCTCGTTTTGGTTCTGAATCTATAAAGTTTTTAAAAATTCTTAACAAACGCGATACTTGCCAAATTGTTGATTGGATCGCGCATTGGCTTCCAAAATCTCATCCCTTAATCCTATATTCTTCAGGTCTCCACGACAAAAAAGACTTTCTCATTTTTGATATAGAGACTATGGGGCTTTTTGCCAGGCCTATTATATTGTTTGGTATTGCCAGAGTTTCTGGTGATCAAATATTGATAAACCAATATCTCTTACGCGACATAAAAGAAGAACCTGCAGCTCTAATGGCTTTTTTATCTCATATTAATGAGGATAATGTCTTTATAACCTTCAATGGACGGACCTTTGATATACCTTATGTTAGAGATAGATTAGCGTATTACAGAATGGAAGGAGACCTTGAGAAACCACACTTTGATATGCTTCATTTTTCAAGATATGCATGGAAAGAACAAGTACCTAACTGCAGGTTGACCACGTTAGAGAAGCATCTGCTTGGTATAGAAAGACAAGATGATGTCCCAAGTGCTCTAGTTCCAGAATTTTATGAGACTTATATGAAAACCAAAAACGTAGGCCCATTAATTCCAATAATTGAGCATAATAAACAAGATTTAGTTACACTTGCAAAAATCTTTTCCGAACTTATAGAGTACTATGATGAGGAGGGGCATCAGGTGAATAGAGAGCTACAAAAAATTAGGAAAGATTGTCAAGGAATATTTAACGAGTTAGATAAAATTGTTGGTAAATATTGCAGTAATTGTAACCTATATAACCTCTTCAGCTCAAAAATTTCCAGAAGATATCCGGGTGTTACTTGTATAGTCAGGTGCCCTGTTAATTATGACAAAATAAAGGAAAAATTAAACTCGATGGATTTACCAAGTACCGATCTGAATGGGGTACAAAAAATGTATTTTCGAAGATATATCAAAGCGAAGCTGGAAAAATTATCATGCCCCGATTGTAAAAGTCATTCTATCAACCTTGTTTTATCTAAGAAAACATACAAATGTAAGTCTTGTGGATGGAACGAGGATCAATTTGCTGCATATTTGAAAAACTACCCTTTTGAAGAAAAAGTTGAAAATCAATATGTAATACCAGTATATTTAGGATATGATGCTGATTGTAAACACAGACTTCAACAACTTCAACTGGATGATAGAGATATGTGGAAAATGCTGCAGAAAGAGAAGAAAAGATTAGGATTACCTTTAGAACCAAAAAAAGAATACATCGTAAAACCATTCGGAAAAATGAATGTAATATATAAAATCACCAATAAAGAAGGGTTTGAGCAATATTTAAAGGGTTATTATCATTATTAATCTAAATCAGTTAATACATTCATTGAAAATAGAGGAATGAAGATAATGATAGAAAGATTAGTAAGTGTCCTTAAGAGCAATTCTCGATATAGGGATCGAGTGGAACATATTGAGATTCTGCCTCCTAAAGAACCTATTTTTGGAGAACTGGAAAAAGACCTATCGCGCAACATTAAGAATTACCTCTTAAAAAAGAGCTTTAAACCCTATAAACATCAATGCGATGCAATTAAGTACCTGAGAGCAGGAAAAAGCATTGTTATAACGACACCAACAGCATCAGGGAAAACGCTCGCATTCAACATCCCAGTCTTTGAAAGATTAGACCAAGATAAAGGTGCTACTGCACTTTATCTTTATCCTACAAAGGCGCTTGCCAATGACCAATTGAAGGTAATAAAAGAGTTTGAAAATCTAAGCAGAATAAGTGTAAGTCCAAATGTATATGATGGCGACACACCAGCCTATAAAAGACCAAAAATCAGGGATACTTCGAGAATAGTAATAAGCAATCCCTATGAACTTCATCAAGTTTTACCTTGGCATTACAAATGGCAAAAATTCCTCAGTAATTTGAAGTTTGTTGTAATAGATGAGGCACATCAGTATAGAGGTGTTTTTGGTTCAAATGTAGCATTTTTGATAAGAAGATTACGAAGGATATGTAGTTTCTACGGCTCTGATCCACAATTTATCTTATCAACTGCTACGCTTGCTAATCCAATAGAATTTGGTGAAAAGTTAGTTGGAGTTAAATTTGAGTTAATTGCCGATGACGGTACACCAAAAGGAAAGAAATACTTTATCTTCTACAATCCCTATTTTGATGGTGTTGGTGAATTATCTATCCATCGTGAGACAAAAGACTTATTCCTGTTTTTCGTGAGGAATAATCTCCAAACTTTATGTTTTACTGTTTCAAGAAAAATGGCAGAGTTGATTACATTATGGTCAAGGAAAGAACTTAAGGAGTCGGAACCATACCTTATGGACAAAATCACTACATATAGAGCAGGCTATCTTCCAGAGGAGAGGAGAGAAATAGAGAATAATTTAAAAAATGGGGTTTTAAGAGGCGTAACTTCCACAAATGCTTTGGAGCTGGGGATTGATGTTGGCTCATTAGACAGCATAGTAATTTCAGGTTACCCCGGAACGATTATATCAACGTGGCAACAAGCAGGAAGGGCGGGGAGAGGGGTCAGCGAGTCTGTTGCTACTTTAGTTGCTTTTCAAAACCCCTTGGATCAATATTTTATGAAGCATCCGAAGGTTTTTTTTGATAAATCTCATGAGCACGCAATAATTGATTTATCTAACCTATATATAACTTCTGGCCACCTAATGTGTGCTGCGTCAGAGATGCCAATTAAATTGTCGGAAGAAGGGATATATTTTGGAAAAGATGCTGAAAATATTTTAAAAGCCCTAGAAAATCAGCAGTTAGTCATGGATACACCGAATGGTTGGGTTTATTCAGGCAAAGGAAGAGCTACAGAGGCGGTTAGATTGGATAATATTTCTTCTGATATTTTTAAAGTCGTCTGTGATGGAGAATTGGTTGAAACAATGAACAGACCACAAACATACAGAGAGGCACACAAAAGAGCAGTTTTGCTCCATCAAGGAGAGACATACATTGTGGAAGATTTAGACCTGAAAAATTCTGTTGTTCAAGTTAAAAAGAGAGAGGTAGATTACTACACAGAAGCTATGAAGATTGCAGATATTGCCATTTTGGAAGAGATTGAAAAGGGAAAGATTGGTGACTTCGCTGTTTCGTTTGGTGAAGTAGAAGTAAACGAACAGTATGTTGGATACAAAATAATGAAATACGACAAAGTAATGGGGAGGGAATGGCTTGATTTGCCTCCATTAAACTTTAAAACAATGGGATTGTGGTTTACGGTGTCAGAAGACATAAAAGAAAAAGTATGGAAGAAAAGGAAGGTGAACAAAGATATTAAAGAAAGATTGAACCAAAGATCGGGAGAAGACCTAAAGAGAGAGATGTTTGCAGGGGGTCTTCATGGTATTGAACATGCTATGATTGGAATAATGCCTTTCCATGTTATGTGTGACCGATGGGATATAGGAGGGGTATCTGCGCCAAATCATCCAAATACAATGAAACCGACTGTTTTCATCTATGATGGTTTTGAAGGTGGAATCGGCTTAACTGAGAAGGCTTTTGAAGTAATTGTCAAAATAGTTAAAATGTCCTACGAACTTGTGAGAGACTGTAAATGTGAAAATGGTTGTCCTGCATGTATATATTCTCCCAAGTGCGGAAATGAGAATAAACCTTTAGATAAGAAGGCAACAATATTGATATTGGGGGAGTTACTTAATCTTATGAAGCAGGAAGATAAAATTAAGGGGGGTCGATGATAGATTTATTCGGAAATCCCGCCTTCGTCCGACAGCGTATAACATAGCATAAAAGGCTCGCTAATGCTCACCCAAATTTTTGCTTCGCAAAAACTTCTTTTATGCTGAAACCGTTATATCAAATGTCGTTTTTAAAATCGGGCGTTAACTTATAATGACCTTATGTAGCATACTAAAATAATATTAGAATTTAAACATATCTTTCTTCTTGTTTTAATATTTATAAAGAGTAGAGTCGGGCAGGGAAGTGTTGATTCCAATAGCAGTTTATTCCTAAGTAATTGTAATTGCATAGGTAATTCACAATATTTATCAAGGTATTTCACAATTCTTCTTTATAATAAATTAATATAAAAATCGACTTTTTAGTATAAAATCAATATAAGTAATAAATGTAGATTAAATCCTTGGACTTTATTTAATTCAATCAAGGAGGCAGAGAAATGAGGACCAAACTACATGAAGGTGAGTATAAAATTTTAGAAGTTAAGAAACATTGGATTGTTTTATTAAGACCTTTGTTACTGTTAGGATTTTTCCTACTTCTCACTATTTCACTTTACAAAGTTGAACAAGATACCAGGGTAGTTAGTATAATTTTTTGGTTTCTCACTTTTATAAGTTTTCTATCTTTCATCTATACAATATTTGCCAGAAAATATGATATATGGGTAATAACCAATTTAAGAGTTATTGATGAATATGGAATTTTTTCACATAATTCAAAAGAAAGCCCTCTTGATAAGATTAACAATATATCCTACCGGCAATCATTATTTGGGAGAATTTTCAATTATGGTGATATCCAAATCCAAACTGCTGCTGAAATGGGAGCTACAACTAATAAATTCGTCAGTTCTCCTAAACTTCTAAAAGATACACTTACTAAACTCTTACTAAATACTAATAAAATTAAAGAAGATAATAAATATGGAGGAAGTGAGACATGAAACCTTTAGAGAGGATTAAAAAGGTACTAAAAGAACATGAAGAAGAACTGAAAGAGAAATATGGAATAAAAAAAATAGGGATTTTTGGCTCATTTGTTAGAGGTGAGGATAAAAAAGACAGTGACCTTGATATACTTGTGGAATTTGAAGAGGATGCAAAAATCGGGCTGTTAAAGTTTGTGAATATGGAAAACTATTTGAGCGAACTTCTTGGTGTAAAGGTTGATTTAGTAGAGAAGTCAGCATTAAAGCCACGAATAGGTAAAAACATATTAAAAGAGGTGGTACTCCTATGAAAAGAGAGATAGGAGATTATATTGAAGATATTATTAGTGCCATGGATAAAGCTATGATTTTTATTGAAAACATGTCACATAAAGAATTTATCCAGGACGATAAAACTGTCTTTGCAGTTGTAAGAGCACTTGAGATTATTGGTGAGGCGGTTAAAAATATACCTGACGATTACAGGAAAGAGTATCCTGAAATACCTTGGAAGGATATGGCAGGTATGAGAGATAAAGTTATTCACGAATATTTTGGGGTAAAGCTTGAACGGGTGTGGGAAACCATAAAGAAAGATATTCCATATCTAAAGCCTTTGTTTGAAAAAATAATGAAAGATTTAGAGGATAAAGAACATGGCAGCTAAAAATAAAAATTTGTCCCCAAAAACAAAAATATGTTTGTCTCCTTCTAAGCCTTACTTTTATCTAAAGACAGGATACTATATTTTGTATAGATTTTCTTATTAAGCAATGAATCAGTTTCATAAAGATTTTTGATGAGTCAATTCGTTCGGTTTGTGTAGAACAGATTATTGAGTATAATGCTATCAGGAGGTGTGAAAAAATGACAAGACAGGTGTCAAATGGAAAGTGTAGTTTTTGTAATGCTACCTTTAGTAAGGCGGTAATGACTAAACACTTGAAGTCATGCAAGCAAAGAAAAGCTATATCGGAGACATCATCAGCGAAACGGGAGTTGCAGAAAACAAAGAGCTTCCATCTTGTAGTTGAGGGACGCGGCTTACCTGAGTATTGGATGCATCTTTCCGTACCAGCTAATACAAGGCTTGAAACTTTGGACGGCTTCCTCAGAGATATTTGGTTGGAATGCTGTGGACACCTGAGTGCATTCGCAATCGGAGGGACAAGATACTCCATAAGCCCGATGAGAGAATATAACGAAAGAGGTATGAAGATTGCGCTGGGTAATGTACTCGCTCCCGGGATTAAGTTTTATCATGAGTACGACTTTGGTACTACTACGGAGCTTACCCTGAGAGTTGTTTCAGAACTGGAAGGTGAAGCTAAGAGTAAGTCCATTCAGCTCCTGGCTAGGAATGATCCTCCCTTGATAGCCTGTGGTTCGTGTGGGAAAATCGCCACCCAGGTTTGCGCACAATGTATCTATGAGGGCAAGGGATGGCTTTGCGATGAGTGTGCTTGGGAGCATGAGTGCGGCGAAGAGATGCTCTTGCCTGTGGTTAATTCTCCACGGGTCGGAATGTGTGGATATACAGGATAGGAACATGATGTATACCGAAAGTCAGATAACCCAGCATATACGCAGCGGGCTAACGCCCTTGCCCTTCGGAACATTGCTTCCCTTCGGTCAGAACCTCGTATTTGCTGGAAACATTATCTGGAATGGCGGTTTTAATATCGGGAGTTAACTTATATTGACCTTATATAGTATATTAAACTTTCTTATTGTTTTAATATTCATAGTGTAGAGTCGGGCATGGAAGAGGTGGAGGAGAGTAATACATTAGCAGACTAATTTGTTTAAGGAAGTAAAAAATGAAGAGAATTAATTGTATTGTGGTATTATACGATAATAATGTCTATATAACATTAAATTGAAGGGTATATGGTATTTATGTCGTATATAAACGAGTTAAGTGAAATCGTGGACTTCGGGTTCTACGACACAACAAAAATTAAGGTAATAAAAGTATATATGGATTCAATTCCAACAAAAAGGAATTGGTGGTAAAAGATGATAGAAGTAATCGCTTTAATTATTTCGATCATTGCCTTAGTAATTTCTCTTTATATTTTATTGTTTGATAGAGTAAGGTTAAAAATTACATCTGTTATTCCTGGAATTAGTGGTTCAAGGTCTAGTTCTGATGGAGTATGGAAACATTCTATATCTTCAATTAGTGTAACAGTTCATAATAAAGGGAAAAGAAATGCTCAAAATTGTGAAGGTTTAGTTACTTTCAAAGAAATGGATGCTTTACCATTATATCTTAGCGAAAAGGGAGAACCATTAACAGAATCCAGAAAATTCGACATTTTGGCAGGGGAGAAGAAAAATCTAGTGGCTGCATGGGGCTTTTCAGGAAGAGCAATAAGTGGAGACTCTGGACTTGATAAAGGAAATTTCTTGGAAAAAGCACCACCTGTGACGGTGATTATTCATTTTGGAGAAAAAAGAATAACAAAAACGATATCTGAAGAAGAAATAGAAAAACTATTACGAAAACATGAAGAAGAGACATATAAACACACCTGAAAATGCACAACCACGATGGGAATTCCTTTCAGTAACGGATGTGATAAGGATTATAAGAACCCCTCCGTCCACGACTCTTCGCAATCCTTCGAATTGCTCGGTGCTATCGCACTCACTTAACAGGCGGGTATGCGGTTCGCTCCCTGCGGTCGCTCACCCAAATTCTGCCTACGGCAGAACTTCGCATTACCCGCCAACCGTTAGGCGACATTTTGGAGGAATGAACAATGAAGAATCTTAGAGAAAAACAGGAGGAGAAAATATGCATACTCAAAGTAACTCTAAGTGATGTGTTTGGAAGGATTAAAGGAACGCCCCACAGGATTTTGGCGATTCCAGAAAGGTTTACATTGTACAGACTTGCAGAAGAAATAGTAGATGCATTTAACTTTGATTTTGATCACTGTTTTGGGTTTTTCGATAACTTGAAATTATGGACGAAATCGAATGAGTGTTACGAATTGTTTAAAGACATAGAAAAGGAGCAAGGGTTAGAGCCAACTCATTGTAAGGGTGTGAAAAAGACAAGGGTCGATGGAGTGTTCAATAAAATCGGGAAAAAGATGTTGTTTCTTTTTGATTATGGCGATGAATGGCACTTCATCGTTGAACTTAAAGGAATAGAATCGCCTAAGCAAGATACAAATTATCCGCTCATTTTAGAATCTATAGGGAAGGCCCCACCACAGTATGGTGTGATAGATGAAGATTAATTCTAGAGAAACGTCGCTTAATAAATCTAAAAAGGTGATGTTGTGAAAAAAATACATATCATAATAATAGTTATGGCATTGATAGGTGTGGGAATTGTTGGGCTTTTTATATTACAGCAACTACGGGTAGATGAACATGAGCCTATGGAATCCATCAATGAAAATATAAAACTGCCTGAGCCAAAATATGACAGTAACACTTCGGTAGAACAGGCTTTGTTCAAAAGAAGATCTGTCAGAGAGTATAAAGATACCCCACT
>JASEHU010000129.1 GCA_030018635.1 bacterium | reverse complement strand
TGTTATGAACCTATTGATAACTAACCTACTTCACAACTGATAACTGAGGGATTACGGCAGTCGCAAAATTTTTATTGACATTTATTCTCTTATCATCTATACTTAATAGTAAATATTTAGGTATAATGCTTACCAGAATAAGGGGGTAAAAAAATGCGTAACTATTGGATAATATTAAGTTTAATGGGGTTGATACTATTTATTTATGGGTTTGAAGGAAAGGCAGAAAATTCAAATCTTATATATCGGGTTAAGGTAGAAGGGGTAATTAATCCTGTTACAGAGAGATTTTTGGTTAATGCTATCAAGAAGGCGCTTAAAGATAAATCTCGGTGTTTAATTATTGAGATGGATACCCCGGGTGGATTAGTCTCTTCTACACATAACATTGTCAAAGAAATGCTTAATGCTGATATTCCTATTGTAACTTATATTTCGCCAAAGGGGGGCAGGGCGGCCTCTGCCGGGGTCTTTATTTCTTTAGCCAGTGATGTCATTGCTATGGCGCCGATGACCCATATTGGTGCGGCTCATCCTGTAACTATGGGAGGTGGTCCTTTCTCAGGTGGTGGAACACAAACCGAGGTCATGTCAGATAAGATTACCAATGATTTAGTTGCTGGTATTAAAACTATTGCCGAAAAAAAAGGACGCAATATTCAATGGGCAGAAGATGCGGTGAGAAAGAGTAAATCTATTACGGAAAAAGAGGCATTAGAACTTAAGGTAATTAACTTTATTGCCAATGATTTAGCAGATGTGCTTGAAAAGTTAGATGGGATGGTCATAAAAAAAGAAAAAACAACGATTAATCTGGTTACAAAAGGGATAATCCCACAAGAGATAAAGATGAACTTCCGTGAAAAATTCCTTCATGCTATTGCTGAACCAAATGTTGCCTATATTTTATTGATGCTTGGTATTTATGGGCTTATTTACGAATTTGCCTCCCCCGGGATAGGTTTAGGGGCGGTTTGTGGTAGTATTTGTTTGCTATTAGCCTTTTTTGGATTGCAAAGCCTGCCGATTAACTTAGCGGGGATATTACTGATTATCTTAGGATTTATTCTTTTAATATTAGAGGTATTTGCTCCCTCACATGGGATTTTAGCTATAGGAGGTATTACTTCGATGACATTTGGTTCGTTTATGTTGATTGACCCATCTGCGGCTCCTTTTATTGCTGTTTCATGGAAATTGATTTTGTCACTGATAACCGCTACCAGCATATTTTTCTTTATATGTATTGGTGCGGTTATTCGGGCACATCGACACAAAATTACTACAGGAAAAGAAGGAATAATAGGTGAAACAGGAATAGCTAAAACAAGGATGGTAAAAGAAGGGTTGGTTTTCGCTCAAGGTGAAATATGGACTGCTTTCGTGGAAGGAGAAGAGGTAATAGAAGAAGGGGAAAAGGTGAAAGTTGTAGAAATGGAAGGGTTAAAATTAAAGGTAGAACGATTAAAGTAGTGGGTCATTCCATTTGATATTGGGTAGAATTTGTGGGAATTTGTGGGGTCGGTTCTAAATTCCATAATCAAGGTCTGACCCCCATCCCGTTCATCCCGTTCAACATCGACGAGATATCGCTCACAAATATAGAACAGAATTAGCAAACATTTATCTGGATGAACGAGAAAATAAACCGAGGAGGTGATTGTTAATGGCACAATTGACAATGGGAGGGGTCTATCATAATGGGATTGTCATTCCCCAAGAAGATGTTCCATACAATTCCGATATGCGAGTCTTGATTACATTTACTAAAGAAATTCCAAAGAGTGAACTCTACGCTCACACTCCTGAAATCCAGGAAGCATTAGCAAAAGCAGATGCAAACTATAAGATAGGTAAGTTCAAGGAATATACAGATGCAAATGCCTTACTCAAGGATTTGAATAATGTTAAGTGAACGAAAAATTGCCAAAGATGATAATTTCGACAAATATTATGAAACCTTGCCCGGACACATCAAAAGGAAGTTTGAAAAACAAGTAAGGTTCTTGTTGAATGACCCAAAACATCCATCACTAAAGATTCATCGATTTGAAAGTATCAAAGGATTGTGGGAATTTTATGTAGATGATTATTATCGATGCTTGTTTTCTATCGAAAGCAATACTTACATTCTTAAATGGGTTGGAACTCATCCACAGATGGAGGGAAGAGGAGGGAAGAGATTGATGAGACGCTACAATAGTGATCTGTCTATGCTTAAATGATGAACTATGTAATCAGGTAATCGATAATACCGAACACCGATTGTCGTTCACCGAGAATTGCTGGGTGGCAGTAATCCCTCAGTTATCGGTTGGGAATTTCTATTAAAGTTTTTGTGTAATCCCTCAGTTATCAGTTGTGAAGTAGGTTAGTTATCAATAGGTTCAAGGTGCAAAGGTTAAGGTTGAGATTGAGGAGCAAACCCCTTAACCTTAACCTCAACCTTGAGCCTTGAACCTTTTTCAACTGATAACTGAAGGATTACGGGTGGCAAAATTTTTTAGTTGACAAAATTATCTTTTTATGTTATTCTTTAAAAGAGGTAAAATCAATGGCTAATCCTGCAATTTTGCACAAACAAGAAGAAATTATCCCACCTTATTATGACCGCTATCTGGATGAGCGAGAAAAACGATTTGTAACTGAAATAGGAAATATGCGCTCGGATATAAGATTAAATACTCAACGATTAGATAATAGAATAGATGACTTAAAAGAATATGTAGTATTGCGGTTTGATGAAACAAATAAACGCATTGATGAGACAAATAAACGGATAGATGACTTAAAAGAATATGTAATATTGCGGTTTGATGAAACAAATAAACGAATTGATGAAACAAATAAACGAATTGATGAGACAAATAAGCGAATTGATGGGTTAGATAAGAGCTTAAATGCGAGAATTGATGAGACAAATAAGCGAATAGATAATTTAAGAGATAGTTTAAGTAAAAAGATTGACCACCATTTCTATTGGACTATTGCTTTATTTGCTCCACTAATATTATCAGTAATAGCAGGAATGATTACTATTTTGTTTAGAGGAAATTAAAATGGTTGAGAATACATTTGATGAAATAAGAAGGATATTAGCCGAAACGACTCAAAGGCAGAATAATGTAGCCAGGGAGCAGGAGATATTTCATAAGCAATTTATTGAAGAGATGCGTCAACTGCATGCTTCTCAAGAAGAGATTCAAGCATCACAAAAAGAATTACAAGCATCACAAAAGAAGACGGATGAACAGTTAAAGGAAACGGATGAACAGTTGAAGGAAACCGATAAGCAATTGAAGAAGACAGCAAAAGAAGTTGGAGGGATCGGCGGAGGTCTGGGTAGAGCCGCAGAGGGTTTAACGGCTCCTGCGGTTCCAAAGGTATTTAAGAAATTAGGGATAAAGGTAGAGGCCGTGCATCAAAGGGTCAAGGCACTTCACGATGGTCAGGTTAAAGCTGAGATAGACCTTTTATGCCCTGCCAGGAGAAATGGTTCATCTCTAATTTTAGTTGGCGAGGTAAAGGCGCATCTGACTAATGAGGATGTGAAGGATTTCCTTGATGAATCATTAATCTCATTTAAAAAGAACTTTGCTGAATATAAAGATAGGGAGGTTATTGCCTTTGTGGCTGGACTTAATGTCCAAGAAAATGCACTAAGGTTTGCTCAAAAGAAAGGGCTTTATGTCTTGGTTCCATTCGGAGAGACAATGCGTTTGGCCAACGCAAAAGATTTTGAGCCCAAGGTTTGGTAGGATGAAAAAAGGCAGTAGTTACTTAGGGTTAGAATTATTGCACTAAACCCTCACCATAAAAACACTTGACAAAATTAAGGTTATATAATACAAACTATAGATTGCTATAAAAAAAGGCTCATCACGAATTATTGTGGGTAAAGCAAAAAAACTCATTGAAAATTGCAAATTTAGCATTTATAATTTTAAATTTACAGAGAATTACCTCTTCTGTTTTGCAGTGACAAAATTTTAAATGCTAAATTTTGCAGTGCTAAATTTGCAATGAAATTTATTTACCCACTATATTCCAGGAAGAGCCTAAAAAAATTAGGTGAATAAAAAAATGAAAAAGGTGATTTATGCCCTGATATTTTTTATCTCCATTACTGCTCAAGTTTATGCTCAACCAACTATCAGTGAAATTACTCCAACCATAGGAATAAATAAAGGCACGATTAGTGTAACCATCATAGGCTCTGGGTTTCAATCAGGAGCTACTGTTATTCTTACCAAATTTGGCATACCTGATATTATAGGCACACCTACAACAGTCATCGAATCTAATACCATTACAACTACCTTTGACTTAAAATCTGTACCAATAGGTTCCTATAGTGTAGTCGTTACCAATCCTGTTAATCAATCCGGAACATTTACTGATGGGCTTAAGGTAATTCCACAATTGTTGATTAGTGAGGTGTATTACGATACAAAGACATCGGGTCAATATGATGAGTTTATTGAGCTTTTTAATAACACACCATTTTTAATTAATCTTTCAGGATACAAGATCTCAGATATAGGCGCTACGGTTACATTTCCTTCAAAAAGTGTTTTTCCTGCATATTCAACAATTACCATTACTCGAAGAGGTACGGTATCTTATGTATCTTTTGGCAAAAAGTTTGATTTTGAATGGCAAAGTTCAGATTCAGATATACCAGATATGTCAGGAGGCGTTATTCAGCTATCCGATAGTGGGGAGGCAATTATATTATTAGATAAAGATGGAAGTATTATAGATGTAGTTACTTATGAAAATGGTACTTATACGGGAGTAATTTCACATACTGCTGGGGTAGTTAAAGGCCAATCTCTTCAACGAGAACCACCAAATCAGGATACGGATAATTGTAATGACGATTTCACCGGTGGCACTCCTACCCCTACAACCTTAAGGAATATTTTAGTTTTGCCTACATCAGGCACAGTAGGTACTTTTGTAACCATAACTGGCCAGGGCTTTTTTGCTACCGAAGGGATAATTGTTGACTTTGGTACGACAACTACCATTGCTACGACTACAACTGATGCCTCTGGCTCTTTTTCTACCACCTTTACGGCTACTCTTCAACCTGATTGGGGTTCTGTAACTGTAAGTGCTACAGGACTAACCTCAAAGGCTAAAGTTACTATGGAGTTTAATCTCATCCCGTTGCCATTACTTAAATTTGATAAGCAGGTAACTTCTTCTGGAAGTGCAACTCCTGGGGCAACTTTAACCTATACGCTTTATTATGAAAATATAGGCTCTGGCACGGCAACTAATGTCGTAATTACAGATGCAATACCTGATGGGACGATTTATATTACTAATTCTGCCTCTGGCGTTGGGACAATTTTTTATTCACACGATGGTGGGTTGATTTATGATGGATTACAAAGTGAACCTGTTACCCATATTAGATGGGAATTGTTAAGTGCTCTTCCACCAGGAGGCTCGGGCAGTGTAAGTTTTAAGGTCAGGATTGAGTGAATAAATAGAACGCAAATTTACAGAATTTTAGGGATGGTTCACTTTTGTGTGAAAGTTTGCGGTTAAAAAAATGGAAAATAGAAATTGGAAATTAGAAATTGGAGAAAGCGTGAAAGCCCAATTTCCAATTTCTATTTTCTATTTTCGAATTTCTAATTTCCAAAAGAAATCACAGGGAAAACGATGAAAATAAACCGTTCCAAAAGGTGAATTAAATGCAACATTATCAACATTGGAAATCATTGGAGCAGAAGGTATCTGCTTGGCTTGAATTATGCGATTTTGCTTATCAATTGAAACTTGCAGGGATAAAATTAAATTTAGAAGATAACGAATTGGCGCAAAAAGAACTCTGGAATTGTTTAATGAATTCAAGACACAAACAGCGATTAGTTACTCAAGAGGCTATGTTAAAGGCGGCAGAATGACAATAGATAAAGAACTCTTTAAGATTCACTTTTGTTTGAAAGCTTGCGGTTAAAATATGGAAATGAACCGTTCCAAAAAAATCTGCGAAATCTGCGAAATCTGCGGATTAAATCTCCTCAATCTGCGGATTGATCAGGAGAAAAAAATGGATTGGTTAAGTAGAGCAAGATTAATTCCATTATGTCTGGGGATAATGCTGTCTTCATTTATAGGGAATAGTTTTGCTCAAAAATCCACCTTCAGTCCAGAATCAAATTAATGTCAATTATCAAGATATTTCCAATGGCACTTATTCTACTCAAAGCAATATCGTCATTACCCCAATTATCACCAATCCACTTATTGA
>JASEHU010000128.1 GCA_030018635.1 bacterium | reverse complement strand
TTGTGTGAGGATATATTTCGTGATTCTGTATAAAAATTTGTTTATACCCATAAAACAAAATGTCACAGAGTACTAGTAGCTGCTGTCTGCCTTCTATCTTTTTTCCTCATCTGTCTACCTTACTCATCAATTATACTTTATCTTCTTTTAACTGTCAAGACCAAAAAATAAACATATCAGGGCAAACGCATCTAAATCCTACAATAAACTGCAAAATTTGATGTTTTTAGCCACAAATACATGAATTATCACCATTTGATTGGGTGAATTCACGGTAGGTAATTGATACATATTGCAGAATACAAATTGTGGTCAAAATAATTTGTAGTGTAGCCCTTGTGGGTATAATTACTACGGGGACAAGCACTTACACTACATAATCCAAGTAAACTTTTTGTGGAATTTAGATGCGTTTGCCCTGATAAACATATTCAATTGTCAAAGAGCTAATTAGGTAACTGGGTAATTTTATTCGTGTTCATTCGTGGCTAATACATATTAAAATTTTGTCATTAAAGATACTCGATGCGTATCTCCTAAATCATCATAATCACAATAGGCATAATCAAGCCCAATACCTGTTCCTGGCATTCTAAATCCTGCTCCAAAGGTCAAATCTGAAGATTTTAGTTCATCCTTGGTGAGTGATTTATAGCCTGCCCGAATGGCTACGAGCTCTTTGAACCAGTATTCACCACCTAAGTTGAAATTGGTATCGTTATCCGAGGGGAAGTTAATATCCAGAGCCAGAGTCAAGGCATTGTTTAATCTATATGCACCACCAAGTTTGAAGTTTAACGGCAGGGCATCCTTTTCCTTATCGAATGCCCCTAACTTCGGACCAAAATTCTGGATATTTACTCCTAATGTAAGATTTTCTATTTGAGGTTTATATAAACAACCGACATCTAACCCAAAGCCGGTTGATTTTTTCCCATCTATCTTCATCTGGATATATTTTAAGGTTGCTCCTAAAGAGTAATTTGGCGCCATTTCCTTACCGTATGAAACGGCTACGGCAATATCCTTACCGTCAAATGTGCCCAAGTTAGTTTGGTTTGTATCATACTTATCGATACTCCCCGAATCTAACAGGGTAATTGCCCCGCCCATAACCCCACCATTTATTTGAGCAGGACTAACATAGGCTAAGTAGTTGTAATTTATCTCCTCCAGCCAATCTGAGTACATAAAGGTAGCCTGTTTTTCTTTAATCTGGGCAATACCTGCCGGGTTCCAATACAGGGCATTAATGTCATCTGCCACCGCCACGAATGACTCACCCATAGCATTAGCCCTGGCACCTTGTCCAAGTTTTAAAAATACCGCACCCTTACTTCCCGGTGACCCTGCCATTACATAACTACCTACAAACAATACACTTACCGCTACAATTAAACTCAAAAACCTCTTCATTTCAAATTACCTCCTCTGTAGTAATTTAATTTAATAACTGAACTTTTGCAAATTTTGCAGTCATTCACGGCTTGAAATTTGAAATTGGAAAGTAGAAATTAGGAAAAGAGAGGAGAATCGTATCTATTTTCCCCAATTTCCAATTTCTAATTTCAATGTCCTGTGAACAGCTATATTTAATGAAAGGTGGTATTTTACTGGGTTTTTACAAAATTTGCAAAAGTTCAGTTAATAATATTATACCACAAAAAAGTGCTTTTGTCAATAGTCAAATTCAAAAATTTTGTAATTAGTCAGTTATTGGCAGGAAAAAGGTTGAAGATTCAAGGAACGAGGGATTTTACTCTTTAAACTTTGAACCCTGAACCTTGGTGGTGTCCGTGAATAGCTAATTTGTGTAAAACAAGAGGATAAATTCATTTTAAGAGGCTTGCCTCGTTATTGCAAATTTAGCATTTTAAATTTAAAATTTACAATTTGCAATGATAAATTTGCAATGAATAATCCCCCCTTTTTATACTTTTTTAGATGCCTTAGTATAATTAAGCTATAATAGGACACCACCTGAACCTTGAACCTACTGACAACTAACCCATTACAAGCAATATACCATTTACCAATCTTCCCCCTCCTCTTCTTCCCATCTCTTTAGTTTTTTTATAACCTGGTGTCTTTTTATAATATAAACTACCAGACATAGAACAGGAAACATAATCCAAATTAAATAACTATTGGTAATGACACAAACCCAATTAAATCTTTTCTTTAATGATTTCTGCCAGGCAATTTCCAACTCAGATAAATTTACCCCTAATGATTTTTTAAAGGCTAAATCAAGCTCTGTTCCTGAAGCCAATTCTTTGATTAATCTAATAATCTTATCTTTACCATACTTATTCATCATAAATAACAGAACATCAAAACTTTGTGCATAGGCTAATTGTGCTTGTGCTTCATCATTGGGAAAGGTGTAAGTAATGCAAGATAGCGGGAATAATTTTTTGGTAAGATACGTCTCGCCTACCTTTATATTATTTGCAAATTCCCACTCTTTAGCCTCATACATAGCCAACCCTTCATTTAGCCATCTGGGTAGATAACCTTTTTTAAATACTGCTCCTAAGACAATATGCGTCAATTCATGTCTGATTATCTTCTCAAGGGTAATCCTTAGATTACTTCTGGGTGATTGGATAAGAATGATATTATCACATCCTGAGGCTTGCCTCGTTACAGAGGCCTGACCAACAGCCCAATCTTGTAGTCCTGCATTATTTATTTCTTTACGAGACGGGAAGACAAAGATAGAGGTTGGTTTCTCTGGGGTAATTTCAAATTCAGCCGTAATTGTCCGATAGGCATCTTCGGCTATTTGAATAGTGCGTTCGGCAACCTTTTTATCAAGTTCAGTAAAATGGACTACAAAGTGTTGACTTTGAATACTTTGCCACTTATCTGCCCAAAGATTAAAAGGGTGAAAAACAAAATACCCAATGATAAGTATTTTTAAATATCTTGTTACTCCCATTTTAATTTAATCTCAATCATTCCTTTTTTTGCCACTCTAAGTGAAGAAATCATACCGATGATGGTTTTCTGTATAACATCAGCCACAAAAGGTTTAAGTGGTATTTTTTTACCCTCTATTTTTAATTCTATTTTCGATTCAGGAACAATACAATTTGATTTATTTTCCATTGTTTTTAAATTATACCAGATATATCTTTTCTATGTCAACATAAAAATCTTTTATAAAAATAAATCCTTTGACAAAGAACGGATTTTATGGTAAGATATGTTCAGAAATATAAAGAGAATTAGTAATCGGATTTAGCGGATTAAACGGATAAATAAAAGATTAAAATCCGCTCAATCCGTTTAATCCGATTACTAAAGAGGGAGGGAAAATTGGAAAAATCATGGAAGAAAATTAACCATGGAATAGGACAAAAAGAGGTTTCTGAATTCGCCGAGGCACTTCAAGTTTTACCTATTACTGCTCAAATACTTATCAGTAGAGGCATAAGTAATTTCGATGAAGCTAAGAGATTTATTTCACCTGATGTGAATGGTTTTCATAACCCATTTTTAATGAAAGATTTAGATAAAGCAATTGCTCGTATTAAACTTGCCCTGGACAAAAAAGAAAAAATCTTAATTTACGGTGACTATGATGTTGATGGGACAACCTCAATCGTTTTGTTAATGCGTGCCTTATCACCTTATACCTCCAACCTTATTTATTACATCCCTCATCGATTGATTGAGGGATATGGTTTAAGTAAAGAGGGCATCGAACTGGCCAAGGTAGAAGGTGTCAGGCTTATCATTACGGCTGATTGCGGTATCTCGGCGGCAGAGGAGATAAAAGACGCTAATTCATCAGGGATTGATGTTATTGTTACAGACCATCATGAAATCCCAGTCGCCGCCACTGGTGAAGTAAATCTTCCCCCGGCCTTTGCCATAATTAATCCTAAACAACCCCAATGTCAATATCCGGATAAGAATTTAGCCGGTGTTGGTGTGGTTATGAAATTGATTCAAGGACTTATGGAACAGGGATATTCTGCAGTTGACTTCAATACCATTTTAGAATTTGCCTGCCTGGGAACAATAGCCGATATTGTCCCTCTAATTGGTGAAAACAGGATTATTGCCAGATACGGTCTAACCCAACTTCAAAAGACACAAAATATAGGCTTGAAGGCATTAATTAAGGTTTGTGGACTTGAAGGGAAAAAAATCAATTCAGGGGATATTGGTTTTAAATTAGGTCCAAGAATCAATGCTATGGGTAGATTAGAGGATGCAAAATTGGTTATCAGCCTATTTCTTACAGATTCAAGACAGGAGGCAGAAGAAATTGCTAAAATGCTTGATGAACATAACCAGAAAAGGCAAAAGATTCAAGAGGGTATCTTTGATGAGGCAGTCCAATCTATGAGCCAGGAACAGGATAAAAATGTCCTTGTCATGGCAAATAATAATTGGCATTCAGGGGTAATAGGTATTGTTGCCTCAAAACTCGTGGATAGATGTTATCGTCCCACCATACTCATTTCCTGTCAAAATGGATTAGGTAAAGGTTCAGGAAGAAGTATCCCTGATTTCAATCTATTAAATGCTCTTATCCAGTGTGATGATTTATTAGAGAGTTATGGTGGCCATGAACAAGCCGCAGGATTGACTATTTTAACTGAGAAAATAGATGAATTCAGGCAAAGAATTAATGATTATGCTCACGGTGTTCTCCAGAAAATTAATAGACAACCTTCCTTAGATGTATTCGAGGTGCAACTAAAGGACATAAGTTTTGAATTGATTAATGAACTCGAAGATTTACTTTCACCCTTTGGCATAGGGAATCCCAGACCTGTTTTTTCAACAAACACATTAGAGATTCTGGGTAATCCGATGATTGTTGGCAGTAACCACCTTAAAATGAGGGTAAAAGATTCCTCTCCAAAGGTAATTGAGGCGATTGGATTTAATATGGGGGATAAAATAATGGCAACGAGGCAAACCTCAACGAGGCAAGCCTCACTAAGGGATTCAGACTCGATTGCCTTAGCCTACACACCTCAAATAAATATCTGGCAGGATAGACAATCGCTACAGTTAAATATTAAGGATATTAAGTTCTGAAAGTTTCCTGAAAATTTACGACCTGTGCAATCAAGTACCTTATAAACCGCTAAAGCGGTTATTTTCTTCCATTATTTCTTGGTTCACCCCGATGAATCGGGGTGTTATTCTCACCCTTGTTGAGTTTAACACCCTGATTTATCAGGGTGACACGAACATTAACACACAGGACTAACCGCTTTAGCGGTTTCCAATAAAAAGATTGGTTGCACAGGTCGTAAATTTATAGACAGAAATTCCCCAAATTGGATTAGAATTGTATCACAAGAGATAGCTTATGAAATGTCAAACTACGGGCAAGGGGGCTAAAAGCTGAACAGGAGGTAAAGAAGATGCAAAAAGGGTTTATACAGTCAAATCCGTCAATCATGATGGGAAAACCTGTAATTACCGGGACACGGATTACCGTAGAGAATATTATAGAAAAGCTTGCTGCTGGGGAAACTCTCGAACAAATTCTTGATGCTCATTCACGACTAACTAAAGAGGCTATTCGTGCTGCAATTGCGTTCGCTGGCGAGGCTCTCAGGGCGGATGTACTTTATCCCATTGATGAGGTAGTTGTGGCATGAATTTCCTTGTTGATGAAAGCGTGGATTTGCAAATTGTAGATTGTCTCAGGCAAAATAATAATTACTAAACTTTTGCAAATTTTGCAGAAGGCCCGTAAAATTTGAGGTTTTCTTGGGCTAATTGGTTTAAGTTCAAAGGCATAAGCCCAAATGTCAAATCAATGCCAAATGCTTAAATGTCAAAGGGTTTGGTCATTTGGATTTTAGATTTCATTTGACATTTGAATTTTGACATCTGGATTTTTGCAAAAGTTCAGTCACTATCATGAAATCGTAAGAATGTCATTTTGAACATCAAAAGTCAACTTGAATTTCTCTATAATATCTCTTCCAAGAAGAGATGGCATTCGTAAGATTTGATTCTTTTGCAGATGTTCCATTTTTTCAAGAGGATGTTTAATCACATAGAGAGGAATAGAAATAACTACTTCTTCTGGTTGTATACCAAAAATTAAGGTAGAATCTTCAATTATATATGAAGGGACAGAACCACCTATACCTGTTACGGGTAGAGGTGACTTAGATAACATAGCATAGTTAATTTTCATACGAATTGCATCACAATCAAGGATAGTGGTTTTGCTTGCACCCGTATCAATAAGGAAGCTGAGTTTATTATCAATCTCCAGGGAATTGGAGAGAATACGGGCATCAACGAGTGCGGATTGTAAATATGGGTAGATTTTTATGGCTCATCACGAATTATTGT
>JASEHU010000127.1 GCA_030018635.1 bacterium | reverse complement strand
GGTATTATCTTAACCAGTATGATGCTTATCTCTGTTCATAAAAGGGTAAGTGAGATAGGTATTCGTCGTGCCTTTGGAGCAAAGAGAAAGGATATATTCCTACAATTTTTAGCTGAAGGTGTTACAATTTGCTCTATTGGAATAGTCATTGGAGTAGTGGTAGGAGTTGTAGTGTCTTACTTGGTGATATCCAAAGTATTATCAGGGAAATTCTCCATCCCTATTTACGGTATAATCATAAGTAGTATCTTTGTATTTTTGGTAGGGATTTTAAGCAGCTTATATCCTGCAATTCGTGCATCCAAAATACCACCAGCAGTGGCGGTAAAGTATGAATAAATATTTCAGAGGTACTTGGGGTCAAACCCAATACTGTTCGGAATAAATTTCCTTAATACCTTATTATTACATATCCCGTAGGGATACCATATCGGTAGCAATAAATATCATCCAAACATAAATGCCGTAGGCATGATATATTTAAAATTCAATCGGTTTGAAAATATGTCGTTCCTACGGAACTGATTGATTTGCCTACGGGTTTTCTACCGATATTATGTTCCTAACGGAACTTGAGAAAGGTAAATGTGGGATGTATTCTAAAAGACACTAATCATTCCGAACAGTATTGGGTTTGACCCCAAGTACCTCTTCGAACATAATCTGAATTTGAGGTCAGAACGACTATTATTATCCAAAGAGGAAATTAGAGACCGCTACAGAATTTGGGACTAAATTTTTAAAATCGGATAAAAAACTTCTTGACATTTTCTCCAAATTGTGTTATACTGTATTATATTCAATGTGAAAAGGAGGTACCATGAATGAGAATGAGCATCAGGTATCCTATCCTATCCTATCCTATTTCTATGTAAAAAGAGTCTATCAAATTTAGGGCATAAGTTTAAAAATATAAGCAGGGTAATATCTTTACCCTGCTTTTTTCGTTTTGTCAGCCCTTTGACAACCTTATATCTCTGGCGGCTTCATCCAATGTAACTTGCCTCCTAAAAAATAGAATTACAGTTTGAATATTTTAAAGCCTTTTCTTACAAGAATAGGGCGATTGTTTTCTGTAGGAAATTGTGGATGGCGGATTACAAAAGGTCATAATGACACAAAAGGTTAATGTGTCAGCTAATATATATGAGCAACCTCGTTTAAAAAAATCCAAAATCCAAAATAAAATTAGGAGGAAAGAAAAATGTTTAAGATGAATTTCATACACACAATTAAGAGAAACTTGTTTCTGATCATAGCAACGATATCAATTGTTATGATAAGTCAAGGTGTTATTTATGCGGCAGACACTACCATCTCCGGCAATGCTTGTTCGATAAGGTATTGGGACTCTCCGACATGGATAGCGGAAAATTTGAGGTATATTTGGAATATTGAGTCTAAATTTTATGCAAATAAGCTAACGGACGGTAAAGTAAAGACAGTGTCAAAAAAGAATATCAAGCAAAGCCGAATTAGGCTTTATGAAACTCTAAAGGGCATAAAAAACGGGAAAGATGAACAAAAGTATAGTGCTGTTGCTCCTAACAAAAAATATGCCCTGATATATACTTTTCTATCTATGAGGGATTCCATAGTAAAATCTGGACGCAAAACCGTTCCATACTATGAATGGTATTACTTTTAAAAGACAGCATTACTCTCCTGAATAAACCCGGGCCGTGATTGCTCGGGTTTATTCAGGACAATTAATTGATCTGGAGGTAAGACAATCAAACAGATACTCCATAAATCTTCTCTTCTTATAATGATCTTTGTAGTAATAGCCATGCTTTTTGCCGTCTCTTTCTCTTTTATAGCCGAAAGTTTTTATATGCAAACAATATGGCCAGACTTTCTATCGGGCGAACATATCAATATCGATATTATACAAGACATACAACATCCTGTAAGAGTAAGGGATCTAATCGATTATCTTAAAGAAAGAAATAGTAGTATTATTATTTATAAAGATTTCCAAATTTCAGGAGGTAAGGCTTTATATTTAAGCGGTGAGACATCCTTTAAGCCGGAGATTATCGAGGGAAGGAGTTTTAGCAAAGAAGACTTTGAGAAGCAAAAGCCGGTAGCTATAATTGCTGACGATGAGTGGACAAACAATAGATGCATTATAAGAGACGGCAAGGATTATTATTTGCATGAAAATAATGAATATGAGATTATTGGAAGATTTAAAAGAAAGCAAAATAAAAACTATATAGAAATGGAGAAGTTTGATGCCCTATGTTTTGTAAATATGTCCGCTTCATTTGAAACCAACCTTTCTGCACCGATTAATGGCATTTATTCCATTGATGCTAAGGGAAATAGTAGAGATTTTTTAAACGATTTTGAAAAGGCAGCTAAAAAGATCAACCCTGATATAAAGATTGAGGAAATAAAAAAATCTAAGGTTGATGATGTTATATGGATGCTAAAAATGGCTATAGATAGTTCCATGAATTTTTTAGTCATGCTTGTTTTTACCATTTTTTTAATCTTACTAAATATTTCAAGTATCACGAATTATTGGATCGAGGGAAGGAAAAGAGAGATTTCAATTCGGATGCTTTTGGGTGGAAAAGCTTCTGCAATCCGAAATATGATGTTTCGCGATTATTTGCTCATCGTAACTATAGGCTATGGGATAGGAGTACTTTTAGCCATCATTCTGCTCTATTTTGCTAAAAAGAGTTTCTATCTTGAAGTAACCATCTATACCGTAGCGATAATTTTCTGTTATATAGCCTGTCTTATAATAGGGATGATTTCAGGATTTATTTTTATAACCATAAAATTAAAGCAGAATATTCTGCTACAGATGAGGATGTAAATAATTTGAGAAGACAATTGCGATATGCCTACGAAGATATACTACAGAATAAATTAAGATATTTTATTTTTTTCGTTCAAATCATTGCCACTCTCATCCTGATAATCGCATCCTCTTCTTTTACGCTTGATATGAGAAATTATCAAAAAAAACTAACCATAGTTATGAATCGCCAGCAGGAGGAGATGTATATCCCTTCTGATATTAGCAGTCACGAAAAAAGAGATGAGATAGTAAACGGGGGCGAGGACAGCATAAGGCGTCAGAGCGAACTCTATAAATTTATGAAAGAAAACCCTTCCTTTCGAACTTATACCGCTGTTACAGGGTTTTCAATGTGGCTGAATAACACTAAACTGGACAGTTCTTTTGCCATAAATCCGCGGTGCGAGCCAAATGCATATTTTTTACTCAAAATTGATGATAAATTTCAGGATGTCTTCAAACTTAAATGCTCAAAGGGCAGGCTCTTTTCCGATGCAGATTTTAATTCTACTGTAAGTGAAATCCCCCTGCTTCTTGGATATGATTTTCAGAAGTATTATGACATCAACGACACAATCCATGATAATGAGGGGTATAATTACAGGGTCATTGGATTTTTGGATAAATTGTTATTTCATATAAACCCATTACAAGGTGAAACGATTTACTGGCTTGACAAGGCATTTGTGGTTCCGCTACAACCGAATAAATTCGACACGATTGGTTATGATTCTGCTATTTGCTCAACATTTATCATTACTGACGATCCCTGCAATCTTCAGGCTATTCAGGAAAAATCAGCCCAACTTGGATTATATACCTTTGATTTTAGAAGTTTTACAAAACAACGGCAGTATCTTCTGGAATCCAGTAATTACGAGTTAATAATTTGGGGATTTATTATCTCCGTCATACTTTTTTTTGCTGTCACCAGTTTTATCTCAGTCATTATGCAGTTTATCAATACTCATACTAAAGAGTTTGCAATCCATTTGTTATGTGGTGGAAGGATAATCTCTATTATCCAGCGTATATTGATGCAGGTTTTTGCAATAATCTTCTTGGCAGACATAATTGTGGTAGCAATCTATAAATTTAGCCTTATCACGCTCATAACCACTCTATCAAGCTTACTGATTGGACTAATAATTGTTATCTACCCTGTTATTATGTTATCAAAAACTCAGATAAACACCATATTGAAAAGGAGCCAGTAAAATGAATATTATTAATTTAATCGATTTACATAAAACTTACGGAAGTGGGGAATCACAAGTAAATGCCCTAAATGATGTATCACTATCGGTTGACAAGGGAGAGATGCTTGCCATAATGGGTCCTTCGGGCTCAGGCAAATCAACCCTTCTAAATATAATAGGATGTATAGATAAGCCGACTATCGGGAAGTATCTATTATTCGACCGATCAATTGACGGATATAATGATATTGAAAGAGCAGAGCTAAGAAATGAAGTATTTGGCTTCGTGGTTCAGGATTTTTCTTTAGTAGAACGATACAGCGTGTATAAAAATATAATGATACCCCTTTCTTATTCGAAGAAGATAATTAAATCTAAGAAAGATAAGATTGAAAAAGTGCTATCCCAATTAGGAATCATGGAAAAGAAAAATGTTATGGCTTTTAATCTATCAATGGGGCAACGCCAGAGAGTAGCGATCGCCAGAGCCATTGTAAATGATCCAGATATAATACTTGCTGATGAACCCACAGGCTCGCTTGACAGTAATATGGGAAAAGAAGTAATGGGTATTCTGAAAGAATTAAACAGGGAAGGTAAAACAATTATTATTGTAACACACGATATTAATGTAGCGTCTTACTGCCACAGAACAATACAGATTAAAGACGGAAAAGTGGACTTGGAACTGACCGTTTAGTCGATACTTCTAAACGATTATCCTAATCACCCATAATCCTTCCTTTTTATTAAGGGGAAAGCCTTTTTCTTTCAAGAAAAATGAGAATGATGGAAAATTCCCCCTTAATAAAGGGGGTTAGGGGGTTGTCTTCTACTTGAGAAAGGTAAATGTGGAATGGACTCTGAAAGACACTAATCATTCCGAACAGTATTGGGATTGAGGTTGAAAAATAAAAAATGAGAAGTCTCGAGCGGATTGTTAGAATAAAGGATTTAATTAAAATAAAGGATTTAAAAAGAATAAGTTGTTTATTGATTCTGTTAACAATAGCAACTGGAGTCTGTGCTTTACTCCTCCTTTTCTCTATTAATGAAGCGGGTAAAAAGGAGGTGCTAAAGGGTATTAAAAAAGCAGGAAATAGTCATTTATTATTTCTTTCGTCCACATTCTTTACTCAAAATGGAAAAGAAGGAGGGATATTATCTTATCACGATATTTCCTTACTTAAAAACAGGGTTCCTCAAATTGGGGAAACAGCTTTATGGGATTTCCAAAATATCTATAGTATTAAGATAGGTGATAGAGAACATCCACAGGAAAATGCATCTTATTCAATGACACCCATGATGAGCGGCGTTACACCTGAATTTAGAAAAGCAGTGGATATAGAACTAAAAGATGGTAGATTCATCAATAAAACTGATTTGAGTTATAAAAGAAGGGTTTGTGTAGTAGGAGGTAAATTATATGAGCGTTTAGGAGGGGAAAAGATAATAGGGAAAACACTTATTGCTAAAAGAATTACTGAAACTGAATATGGCACTGAAGAAGAGGTAAAGTTTACTATTATAGGGATATTTAATAAAAAAATCCCCTTGCTTGCCTCAGTACCAGATAAAGTTTTTACAAGCATAGCTCCTTTCCTATTCAAAGCCCCTGATAATTCTCATGATAAAATTGGAGATTCCAAAGCTTTCCAAAAACAACAAAATGTTATTTCCAATCTTGTAATAAATGACTCTTTATTCATCCCCTGGACAGTATGGATGGATGTTATTAAAAAGGAATATTCACTTTCTGGCTCATCTCTTCCACCATATACACAAATTCTTATAAAAGTAAAGATCCCTGAAGATATAGGAAAGTATGTAAAAGATGAAGGAAATGTAACATCAGAGGAGATACATTGTAAGAACTCCGATTGTTCATTTGAGTATTATCTCCCTGAAAAAATAAAAGAAGTGGTTGATAAGATACGGAAGATACTAAAAGAGAGATGGGGCAACGATAAAACCTTCGCATTTACTTATAGTGGGATTTTTATTGATGAAATTGAAATTCAAGTAAGAGAATCAAATAGATTGCTTGGAATAATTATTACAGTAGCTATGTTTCTCTCAGGCACACTTCTTGCCAGTATGATGCTGATGTCAGTGCATAAAAGGGTAAGCGAGATTGGTCTCCGTCGGGCATTTGGCGCAAGGAGAAAGGATATATTCTATCAATTTTTAACCGAAGGGGCGGTAATATATTCCGTAGGGATAGTCATTGGACTTGTAGTTGGTAGTATTCTTTCGTATTTTTTAATAGTAAAGTTATTAGGGTGGAAGTATTCTATGCCTATTTATAGCATTATGCTAAGCAGCTTAATACCGTTTTTA
>JASEHU010000126.1 GCA_030018635.1 bacterium | reverse complement strand
TTTTTTATTCTGACTCCTGACTCCTGAATTCTGACTACTGGAGCACCCACAATATGAAATGTTCTGAACCACTACCCGATACCTGAGAGATGAAACCTTACCCCCAATAACTAACGCATTATCCCTAAATATTTTTCACAACCTAACTCGTCAAATTTTTTATTTTTTTCTGCTAACTCATTTGCCAATCTATCACGATATTTCTTTAACTCAGAATAGATGACAGGATGTTTTAAGGCTAAAATCTGTATGGCTAATAAGCCGGCGTTTTTAGCCCCCAATTCTCCAATACTCATAGTAGCCACTGGAATTCCACCTGGCATCTGCAAAATAGAATATAAGGCATCAAATCCTTCAAGGGAAGATTGTTCACTTGCAATAGGTACTCCAATCACCGGTAGAAGTGTCTGGGAACTTACTACCCCTGGTAATGCCGCAGATAATCCCGCACCACAGATTATTACTTCTATGCCTCTGTCTTGTGCCGTTTGTGAATAGTCTATTGTTTTTTTTAATGTTTTATGGGCAGAAGTAATAATTACTTCATATCTAATTCCAAAAGACTCTAAGACCTTAATTGTCTGGCTCATTACTTTAAGGTCAGAATCACTACCCATTAAAATCCCTACCATGATTTTATCTTCTACCATTTTCAACCTCCTGTTTTTCTTAAGTTTATTCTCTTTTAATTACGAGTGTTAAAATTATACCCTATAATAAAAATTAAGTCAATTAAAAAGTGAGCGTTACGGTAACCGCTCAGTGAACGGTGGAAAGTAACCACAAGAATTGATGTTGGAAGTCTCAACGAGTTTGAGGACATCTCCCCCGAACAAGTTCGGGCTTCCGTCCCCCACGGTATCTGGTTTTCAAATCCCTACTCCCGAAACTTTACCATAGTAGTTTTACCGCTGGTAACATCTTTAAATTTAAGGAGATAATCTTTCTTTAATTCAGTCAGTTTAATACATCCTTGACCATCTTTTAGATATAAATTTCTAAAATTCTCATATAAAGGATTTCCAGCTTCATCATAAACCTCTATATGAACGACATGAGTGCCTATTCTAAGGGCATCAGCCTTTATCCTAAGTTTTGCTTCTACCTCTTTATTTTTATGGATTATCTCTACTTCAAGCCCCTCTACTTTATAAGGCAGGAGTGCATATAAACATGGTTGCCAGGGACTTAAGCAAGTAGAAGTTTCATCGGTAGCACCTATATATCTGCCGGAAATAACCTCGTAAATATAAGCCTGATAAGGAAATTTTATCTTTATCTTCATGTCTGTATCTATTTTAGGGGCAAGGTCTTTAAGTTCGGGTGAGATTAGGAAATAAGGATTATGTTGAACACCAACATAATCGATAAGTTCATTTCGATAAATGACTGTTTCTATGGGTCTGGTAGAATCAGCGGTTATCAAAACATCTGGATTTATGGCCGCCTCTTGAAGGATTTCGGTGATAGTATCTCTTAAAATAAGACCGTCTTTTTTTAGCCGAAGCCATTCATAACACACCAAGTCAAAATTAAGATACCATGTTTTACCCTGGCCGGTAGTTTTAGTTATAAATGCAGGTAAGTCCTTGTTTATTTTACCTTTTTGAGAACCTGTGGTTACTTTCAGATTTTTTTCAAAAAATGTTTTCATTTTAAGTCGTTTATTCGCAGGGGTAATAAGGGTAATTCCTTCTGGATATTCAGGAAAGATAAAGTCTCCTTGATTAAGTCCAAAAAGGTCATCTAATACCCCATTTTTTCGCATTTTACAATGCTCATTCATCCTACCAGTTAAAATATCGGCGACGACAATGCCTCCTTTCTCTACAAACTGTTGAATTTCCTCTGCCTCTTTATTAGATATAGCCGTAGAGCGGGGCAAAAACAATATTTTGTATTCCCTTAGTTGTCCTTTTTCAATCTGTTCATAAGAGACAAAATTATACTGAAACCCTGCATCTTCAATAAGTTTAGTTAATGCCTCTCTATCCCGTGCCATTTCATTATGTTCAGCCTCATAAGAGCTGAATCGTCTAATCCATGTCCCCTCATCTTTCTTAGTTTCAAACATCCAATCAGCCTGAATCGATGCCTGAGAGTAATGAATGGCAATAGGATGATGCTGGCGTTTTGCGGTCATCAATAATTCAGGTATACCACTGCGTAACTGCCACAAGACATCCTTCATTGAAACTCCAATGTCAGTTAAAGAAAAATCTTGATTAATAATCATATTATTCATTCCCTCATCATAAGGCCAGATGATTAGTCCTCTATCACCATGAAGTACCAGATACCAGAGACGCTGACTTAATTTTAATTTATCCCGTTCAAAAACAGTGGATACCACAGGAATATTGGGGGCAAAAGACCGCACCAGTTCCCGTGAAGAACGAATATCGTAAGGTTCTAACCATGTAACGGATTGGAGTAATTTCCAATAATCATAGCCGCCAAAGGCATGTGGCATTTGAGTACCTTCTATACCGCAAAAAGCCTTATTATCCAAAGACTTTACAAAATCGTGAAACTCTCCTACTACTTCTTTAAATGTATCATCCATAAATGAACGGTGGTCTGCCCAGGGTGAGAAATTGGCCGTATCAAGTTGAGGATATTCCCGTGTTTTAATTTCATCTGTAGTTAATGGTAGAACATCATCCCAGTTTTTAAAAGAGGTTTCCCACTCACTATTGAGTTTGTCTAAAGTAGAATAGTGTTTTTTCAACCATTCTCTAAATTTATGATTACAGATAGGGCAAAGACAGAAATCAAATGGATTAGCAAAGGTAGTTACTGATGGCTCATCTCGAATATCATAAGCAATAGGTTTATAAGCCAGGCAAGGGATAAGCAATTTTTTCATTAACGCCTTTTGTTCTTGTCTGTAGACGGGATTATTAAGGCATGGGGTACGAATGAAAAACTTAGTGTCTCGGGACATGGTCTTCCGAGATTTATTATATTTCTCATGAGCCTCTTGCCAGCAGGGTGTATTTTTAATATAAAGCCCTCTGGTAATATTCTCCATATAAAATGGGAATTTATGTTTAACAAAAACCTCTGGTGTGTTGCCATGGTAAAGCATCCCGGCATTTACACCCATTTTACGAAGGTTATGAAAATATGTCTCATTGTCTTGTGGGTCTGACCACATAATAACAAAATAATTGTTCCATTGACCTGAATCTATTTCATTGATATTAGTGGCTCCCGGCAGGCATAAAGAAAAGGCATTTTCCCGAGATTCTAAAATCTCCTCTTCTTTAAGAATAATAACGGGTTCTTTTGTAGAGATAACTTGATTTTTTTCATAGTTACCGCATCCTACAATTAGTATAAGAAAATAGAAACAAATTATTCTTTTTATCTTCATAGGAAAATTATATCAGACTTTAGAACTAAATGTCAAGGAATTTTAAACTAAATGACAAAAGTATTTGACTCTTTTTATAAATGATGATATAATATAATGAATCATGGAAGAAAACGAAATCTATCTTTCGGTTATCAGCCCGATACATAATGAAGAGGCTCATGTGGTAGAATTGTACTTTCGGCTATCAAAGGCGTTAGCTCAATTAGATAAGCCTTATGAGATTATTTTTGTTGATGATGGAAGTACAGACAGGACTTATGCCTTAATTAAAGACCTGAAACTCAGGGATGAGAAAATAAAGATTGTTCGGTTTATCCGTAATTTTGGTCAACCATTAGCCGTAACTGCCGGATTTAACCAGGCAAAAGGAAAGGTAGTAGTAAGTATCGAAGGTAGTCTTAAAAGCCCACCTGAGGAAATCCCTCATCTGTTAGCCGAATTAGATAAAGGTTATGATGTCGTCATTGGCTCAACAGGAATACATCATGTAAGTATTATTTATCAACCTGTAATTCGTATAATCAACTGGTTTGTCTCTAAACTCACCGGCATAACTATCCAGGATTATGATTGTTTACTTATGGCTTATAAAAGAGGGGCGGTTAAGATGATTCTTCAATGTCGGGAAAGGAGTCCATTTATCAGGGCATTAGTCAGCTGGCTTGGGCTTAAAACAAGTGAAATTATCATTGATATGAACAAAACCCATAGCTCCACAAAAACGGTTTTTGACCTGCTGAAAACAGATTTTGAACTCATTACAAGTTTCTCAGTCCTTCCAATTCGTTTTTTAAGCTCTATTGGTATATTTATGGGTTCATTAGCTATTATATTGGGCATTCTCTGGTTAATCCAATCCTACATTTCAGGAATAAGTAATATGGTCATGCTCGCCTTTTTATCTATCACTTTTGGAATACAGTTATACGGACTTGCCTTCCTGAGTAAATATGTGGCAAAAATCTATCTCCAAATTCAGGGACGCCCCTATTATATAATTGATGAGGTTATTGAATGATAGGTGATAGGTAGAGGTAAAGGTAGAGGTAAAGGTAAAGGTAAAGTATCATTTCTCTTTACCTTTACCTTTACCTCTACCTTTACCTATCAATCAGAGTTATAGGTAATAGGCTATTGCCTATAACCTAAATTTAGGAAGAGTAAAATGAATGTTATTGAGGTAAAAGATGTTTCATTTGCATATCAGAATATGCATTACAATGCCTTAAACAGAATGAATCTTGATGTTCATCATGGAGAATTGGTTGTCCTTATGGGCAAAAGTGGTGCGGGCAAGTCTTCCCTTTGTCGACTATTAAATGCCTTAATCCCAAAATTTTATAACGGCAGACTTTATGGTGAGGTGAAGGTTTTTAACGAACTGACCTTTGAAAAAGAGGTCTGGGAGTTGGCAAAAGATATAGGCATGGTCTTCCAGGACTTTGAATCTCAACTATTCTCGACTAATATCGAATTGGAATGTGCCTTTGGTCTGGAAAACTTCGGTGTCGCCAGGGATGAAATAATCAATAGAATAAAAGAATCATTGTTTAAGGTAGGATTGCTTGGGTTTGAAAAGAGAAACCCGACAACGCTATCTGGTGGTGAAAAGCAGCGTCTGGCTATTGCCTCTACCTTAGCCATGAAGCCTAAAATATTGGTCATGGATGAGCCTACCACAGACTTAGACCCACTTGGAAAATCAGAGATTTTTGCCATCTGTGCCCTTTTGAAGGAAGAGGGAGTAACCTTAGTTTTAGTCGAGCATGAGATTGAGGTGGCTGGCTATGCGGATAAAATTATCCTCATGGACCAGGGAGAGATAGTTTTGGAAGGAAAACCGGATGAGGTTCTACGCAAGGTCCGACTTTTGGAAAGGTGTGGTATTAGACCACCGCAAATCCCAAGATTGTTTCAAGAACTACAATTTAAAAAGAAACTGCCGCTAACCTATCAGGAGGCTTACCAAATATTTATTCAGGAAGATTGGCAAATCCCGGAAGGAAGATACAATATCCTCAAATGGCAGGATGCTAAACGAATGGAAAAATACCAGGAGCCGGTGATTGAGATTGCGGATTTGGAATATTTCTATCCTGATGGGAATAAGGTTTTAAACGGGATAGATCTGGTCATCAGACAAGGAGAGTTTGTGGCTATCTTAGGGCAAAATGGCTCCGGGAAAACCACACTGATTAAACATTTCAATGGCCTTCTCAAACCTACCAAAGGCAATATTCTTATTTCCGGGATAAATACCCGACGAAGAAAGGTATCGGATCTGGCAAAAGAAGTAGGGTTTGTCTTCCAGAATCCTGATTGTCAGATATTTGCCGAGACCGTTTTTGATGAGGTTGCCTTTGGACTTCGTAACCTTGGAGTAGCAGAAAACGAGGTTTCAAAAGAGGTATATGCCGCCTTAGGTGCTGTCCAATTAAATGTCTATGGAAATGAGGACCCATTTGCTCTAACCAAAGGTGAAAAACAAAAATTGGCTGTTGCCTCAGTCCTTGCCTGTAACCCAAAGGTTTTAATCTTAGATGAACCGACCACAGGATTAGATTACCATGAAATCATAAGTATTATGAATCTGTTAGTAGAATTAAATAACCGGGGGCATACGATTATTATTGTTACGCATTCGATGTGGACTGTGGCAGAATATGCCCAGAGGATTGTTGTCTTAGATAAAGGGGAAATTATACTTAACGATACGCCGAGAATGGTTTTGAAGGAAGAAGAAACCCTGAAAAAATCCCACCTTTTAGTTCCTGAAATAGTCAGTTTAAGTAATATGTTAGGCAATATGACCTTGTTGTCTGTGGAGGAGTTTAAATTTTGTCTGATGGATTAGGCTAAAGGTAAGAAGGCTGAAGGCTGACGGTAGGAGGGAATCAGGTTAGGTAAATAGGCTGAAGGCTGGGTGGTGTCTGAAAATAACTAACTTGTGTAAGATAAGGGGATAAATTCATTTTAAGAGGCTTGCCTCGTTATTGCAAATTTAGCATTTTAA
>JASEHU010000125.1 GCA_030018635.1 bacterium | reverse complement strand
AAAATAACTTGGAGTTGAAGTTGGCAGTTTGATTTTTTTGATTGCACAGGTCGTAATTTTTCCTGCCCCCTGACCCCTTTACCACTTACCACTTACGCAGGAGTTCATATAAATGGAATATAATATTCGTGTATTGGAAATCTTTAATGAGAAAGAGGCAGTCTCACAAATGGAAAGGCTTGGTGTGGATGCAAAGGGGATTGAGTTGATGTCTCCAAAGGCTCTGTCCCGTGTGCTCAAATTAGAAAGGCTTGAGTTAAAAATTGCCCTTATCCTTAAACAAGAGATGCTTTCTTTGGGTGGTGAGGCGGCTTTAAGACGCGAGGCAATCACACTTAACTGCCAGACGACAGATGTCCTGCTCATTGGCAGTCTAAAACATTATCAACGATTAATCAGCAAACTCAAAGACCAATATTTTGGCCTGGCTAAATTAGCGGTTGAAATCGAGGCGGTATTAAATAATTTTATCAGGGATGAATTTAATCTGGTTTGTGGAAAATATCAACTCAATTTAGGTAGAAGAACCTTTATTATGGGTATTTTGAATATAACCCCGGATTCCTTTTCAGATGGTGGGCAATATCAAGAGGTGGATAAAGCGATTGAGCGAGGTATCCGGATGGCAGAGGAAGGGGCAGATATAATCGATATTGGTGGGGAATCAACCAGGCCTGGTGCTGTCCCCTGTTCCATAGAGGAGGAATTAAACAGGGTTATCCCAGTCATCAAGGGATTAACTGATAAAATCGACATACCTATTTCTATCGACACCTACAAAGCTGAGGTAGCTCGCAGGGCTTTAGAAGAAGGGGCTCAAATGGTTAATGACATTAGTGCCTTGAGTTTTAACCCCAAAATGGCACAGATGGTGGCTGAATATAAAGCCCCGGTAGTCCTGATGCACATTCAAGGCACACCACAGGATATGCAACAAAACCCGCAATACACCTGTGTTATCTCCGAAATTATCCTTTATCTTTGCGAAAGAATTAAGGTCGCTATTGAATCAGGGATAGAGGCGGATAAAATTATCATTGACCCAGGGATAGGATTTGGCAAGACCGTTGAGCATAATTTAGAGATTCTACGCAGATTAAGGGAATTCAAGTCCCTGGGCAGACCAATCTTAATTGGCACCTCACGCAAATCCTTTGTTGGTAAAATATTAGATTTGCCGGTGGAACAGCGATTAGAAGGAACCTTAGCCACAGCCGTTATTTCTATTTTAAATGGGGCAAATATAATCCGTGTGCATGATGTTTTGGCAATGAAACGGGTAGCAAAAATGGTGGATGCGATTATCAGGTAAGATAACCTATATGCAATCTAATAAATAATTTGACATATTGAAATTTGAAATTGGAAATTAGAAATTAGGAAAAGAGAAGAAAATTGTATTTGTTTCCCCCCAATTTCCAATTTCTAATTTCCAAAAAGAAATCACAGAAAAAACGATAAAAATGAACCGTCTCCATTTTTTATGTCAACTTAATTAATGGATTCCGTATATTATTCCCTACTCCTTACTCAATATCTTTGCGGTAAAATCTTTCATCGATTTTCTGTAATGCCTCGAGACAGGCATTTTTAACCTCATCTTCCGAATCATTTAAACCCTCAAGTAACGGTTCTAAAACCCCTAAGTTACCAAGCATTCCAAGGGTTAAAGCGGTTGCCTGGCGGACATAGACATGGAGGTCGTTAAGGCAGGGAATAATTGAGGTTAAGGCTTTTTCTGTACCTAAAGAGCCGAGAGCTATAATAGCGGCGCGGCGAACTTCTTCATGCGGGTCCTGAAGCCTTTTAATCAAGGCTTCCTCTACCTTTAACTCGCTTATTCCTAAGGACCTTAATCCATTTATCATGGCTACCCTGATTCGCCAGTCAGGGTCATCTAATCCTTCCAAAAGAGTATCTAACACCTTTGGTTGACCTGAGTAACCAAGGGCAATAGCGGCTGTTTCCTTTTTCCACCATTCTTGTTCCTGAAGTCTATCAAGGAGGATTTGCATTGCTTTTGGGGTATGTAAATTACCTAACGCCTCTGAGGCTGCACGACGAACATCTGTATCTGGGTCATCAGCCATTTCTAATAAAGGGTCTAACGCCCGCTCATCACCTAATTTACCAAGGGCTATTGCCGCCTGTTCCCGGACCTTCCAAATTTTATCATGGAAACAGGACATAATCTCTTCTACACAGAGCGAATTGCCTGATTCACCAAGAGCCTTAGCCGCCGCCTCTCTTACCTCTGCATGAGAATCTTTTAATCGTCGAATAAGTGGTGTTTGCGCCTTAATATTCCCTAATTTACCAAGGGCACTAACTACTGCCTTTCTTACCTCTGAATCCGGGTCGTTTATTTTTTTAAATAATGATTCTAATGACTTTGGTGTTTTTAAAACCCCTAAACCATCAGCCGCCGCCTTCCTTATCCTCCAATCAGGATTATCTAACTCAGCAATAAATGTTTCTACTATCTTTGGGGTGCCAAAATTACTCAATGAGACAGTAGCAATATCTCTTACCTCTGCATCAGAATCACTTAACCTGTGGACAAGAGAATCTATTGTTCTGGAATCCTTAAGATAGCCCAAAACCTCAATAACTGCCTTTCGTATTTGAGCATCAGGGTCATTTAATCTAAGGATAAGATGATCTAAAACTAAAATCCCCTCCTTCCCTAAGACATCAATAATTCTCCTTATGCCGGTACCGTCTGTAGTCTTAATGGCATCAATAATAATCTTCCTGGCTTTATCCGGGTCAAGTTTCTTAAGCCAGAACCATAGAGGAAAATGATGTTCCAAAGAACTATAGAGAAGAATTTCTAAGGCATCTTCCTGGAGTGGTAAATCTTCCCGATATAGATAGGCCTTACTGATAAGGGTAATATCCATATGCCAACGATGTGCCCGCCAATCATCTAATGCCTTATTGACATGCTCAATAATCTCCCTCAATTCTATATCTTTTCGAGTCAACCATTTTTTAGTAATACTGTTAATGAGATAATCAGAGGTTAATTCATAGGTTTCCTTCTTTAATTTTCGTAATAGCCGACAATGAACTAAAGAGGTTAGAATAGTACTTAATCTATCTTCTTCCTCAATCTTAATAAATGCACAGATTTCACGGACATTCATCTGAGGATGTGTATCAAAAGAGGTAACCATTACCTTTAAAATACCTTTTGCCTGCTCTTTTTCTTCTGCTGAGAGTTCGTTCATCTTTTTTATTGTCTCTTCAAGATAATCGGATAGAATTCCCTGTACCCCCCCTAAATTGTCATACCACTCATAAGTTATACCTTGTGGTAAAATATCCTTTAACAAATCAGGACTTAGGGTCTCTACCAATCTATTACCTACAATTTGAAGATGAACAGGACGAATTAAATCATGCTCATCCTTAATATCCCAGATTAAGGCCTCCTGGAGTTCTTTAGCATACTCGATATTAAATAATTTAGCCGGAGATGTAAGTGCCTCTATTGCTTGAGATTCAGTCAGTCTTGTCAACTCAAAGGCATTTTGAAATAATTCCGGTAACCGGTCTTTAAAACTACCCAGTTGGACAAAGAAATCCTTACGGACAGAGAAGATAAATTTGACTAAAGGTTTATCGGCACAAGTAGCGGCAGATATTTCATCCATAAAATGCTCTCTTGCCTTTTGAGGCACTTGTTTAAAAAAATTCTCAAAATGGTCGATGAAGATAATAATTGAGAAAGGTAACTCAATATTTTTGAAAAACTCAACCAAAGATAGCGATTTGTCTAATTTAAAACTTCTCACCCTATCCCGCTTGAATTCCTTTTCAATCGTTTCTTTAATTAAATTCAATGGGTTATCATCACAATCAATGCAGACAACAACATTTCTGTCCCGTAATTGCAGAATAATTCCTGCCTTGATTAGAGAGGTTTTTCCTATCCATGGTTCTCCATAGATAACCAGTAATTTATTAATCAGGATATGTCCTACAAATTTAGAGATATCCTGGTCTCTTCCCTTAAATATCTCTTTATCCGTAGTTTCATAATTTTCAAGGAATTTATAAGGGGATATTTGAGAAGGCTCGCCTTGCCATGGCTTTTCTCTAACCACAGCAGACTCTTCTTTAATCTTTGGAGGAAGAATAAGTTTAATTTCTTGATAGCCTAAACCATTTTGGTAAAAAATACCTTTAAAGGTATCCAGGTCTTTATTTAACCGCATTTTTATTTTCTCATAAATATCATTTATAAACTCTTTGTTGTCAGCTATTTCCAGATTTGGTCTCATCGTGGCAGAAATTAACCAGTGTTCCGAATCAATATTGGTCACAATATCAAACCGTTCCTTTAAGACTAATAAAACGGTGCGGGTTTTAAAGGATTTTTCCCAAGGGGTAAGGAGTTCACGAGGAACATTTCCATAACCTATATCTAATTTATCCGCCAGCCGCAGCAAACATGAAAAGAATTTAATTTTGGTTATGTCTTTGGCTACTTCCGGTGCTGTCTCTTCTTGCATTTCATGATGAGTAGCCTCTAATATTTGCATAATAAGATGTGCTTCAGATTCTGCAAGTTTCCAATCTTCATAATGCTTGTAAACATAGTCATGGCTTCTGATATAAGTAAAATCTTTACCTTTATCATCAAATAGCTCCCCTACATCATGAAACCAGACAGATAATAAAAGAGAGAATATGTCATCAGGTTCCATTTTTCGTTTGAGTATAATTGGAAGTAAATCATTGATGTTTTTTTCTACAGATTCACAATGTTTATTTCCATGTTGAGCACGATAGATGACATCCTCTTTGGTGGCAACCTTATCGACTTCATTCAGGACAGAAAACAATTTAAAATAGTAGTCCTTTGATTTGTGCTTGAGAATAAATCTTAAACTATCTTTTTCCTCTAAATCAATTATCATTGATGATTCCCCTCTCTTAAAGTCAATTAATAATTAATGATTGATAATTCGTAACTATTTACCTAACTGAAGTAAAAACACTCAAGACATTGAGTTCACGAAGAATTTCATTGCAAATTTAACATTGCAAATTGATCATTTTAAATTTGTAATGCTAAATGCTAAATTTGCAATTTGCAATGATCTTCTGTACCTGTGGTTAATCTTTGCTTCAGGTGGCTAAAGTGTTACGATAATTCTATTTTATCCACGACGAGGTAGGGAAATAAAAGATGAAGGATTAACCGGACGGCCATTTTTTAAGATTTCAAAATGCAAATGGGCACCCATACTTCTACCTGTATTGCCAACTAATCCAATAACTTGCCCTTGATTAACATACATTCCTTTGCTAACCAGATTTTTTGAGTTATGAGCATATCTTGTGGCATATCCACCGGTATGTTCGATAACAATCGTATTCCCATATCCATTCACCCAATCACTACAAACAACCTTTCCACTTCTTGAGGCCCTGATTGATGTTCCCTGGTAAGCGGCGAAATCAATACCTGTATGAAATTGTATACTTCCATTAAACGGGTCTCTTCTATATCCATATCCACTTGAAAAGTGTCCGGCAGTCACTGGTCGTATAAACCCAATACCACCAAGAAGATATTCCTTTGATGAAGGTAATAGTTTTGCACCAGGGATGAATACTTCTTTTCCAGCAATAAGATTTGTAGGCCTGGAAATATCATTAGTATCAAGAATTTTTTCCAGGCTTACTTTATAAGTTTTTGAAATATTACTTAATGTTTGACCGTTTTGGACCTTGTGGAATATACCATCCTGGTTAGGAATGCGTAATCTTTGTCCTACCCGAAGTGAATTTATACTTTTAACACTTTGGTTAGCACCTAAAATAGTCTCTACCTTTATTCCTTGTCTTTGGGCTATCTCACCTAGAGTATCTCCTGAGTGAACGGTATAAAAAAGTGTTTCCATGGAAGGTTTATCAACCTCTATTCCACCTATTCCTATTGCCTGATTATAATTAGTTTTACAAACATAATGTTGTACTTGGGGATAGAATGTAGTCAGAAGTAAATCACTTTTGGGGCCAATTTTAAACTGATGAGCTAATATCTGCTTTTTAAAAAAGGTAGGTGAAAAGGTAACTAATAAAGCAAAAAATAGTAATACCCACCTCCCTATATGCGTCTTATTCTTCTTTTTTCTCCTAAAGGCTTTTGCCTCCATTATAAACATAATCGCACCTTCCTTTTAGGAAATTTATCTATTCAAACTCATATAATTTGGTGGTGAGAATGAGAATGTTATTATATCATAATAAATAAAGTTTGTCAACTCTTTTTTTTCTAACGTCTGGACAAACTAAACTTAAAAACCTCAATTTTTACTATATATTGGGTTAATATAAAATTTTATGCACCATATATAGATATTTTGCCTTAAAAAAATTTCGACCTGTGCAATCAAAAAAATCAAACTGCCAATTTCAACTC
>JASEHU010000124.1 GCA_030018635.1 bacterium | reverse complement strand
ATTCTGACTCCTGGATTCTATCATAAATACCCCCAATATCAAATGGAATGACCCATTAGTTTTTCACTTGACTATAATTTATCATATTTTTTCTTCATTGTCAATGTTTTTTTCAATGAATTGTCCCATCTTACGAAATTTTTTATAGCGTTTCAAGACAATGGTTGAAGAATTATGTTTTTGAAGTTCAGAAAGGGATTTGCTCAATCCCTTTTTAAGTGTTCGACATATCTCATCTATATTGCGGTGTGCCCCTCCTACCGGTTCCGGGATAATCTCATCAATAACCTCTAATTCTAAGAGGTTTTTGGCGGTTAGTCGAAGAGTCGCGGCCGCCGAATCTACCTTTTTCTTGTCTTCCCAGAGAATAGCGGCACAACCTTCCGGTGAGATAACGGAATAAACCGCATTTTCCAACATTAAGATTTTATCTCCTACCCCTATGGCTAATGCCCCGCCACTGCCACCTTCACCAATGATAGTAACGATAATTTGGGTTTTAAGTTGGGACATAGTAAATAAATTTTGGGCAATGGCATCTCCCTGTCCTCTTTCTTCTGCCCCTATTCCGGGATAGGCACCAGGGGTGTCAATAAAGGTGAGAAGTGGTTTTTTGAATTTTTCGGCTAATTTCATTACACGTCCTGCCTTGCGGTATCCTTCCGGATGAGGCATACCAAAGTTATAGCGCAGGTTAGTTTTGGTATCTTTACCTTTTTGATGTCCAATGATAAAAACCGTTTGCTCGTCTAAGGAGGCAATCCCAGCAATTATTGCCGGGTCGTCTGCGTATCTCCTATCCCCGTGTAATTCAATAAAGTTAGTAAAAATGTTAGCAATATAATCTGTTGTTCCCGGTCTTTGTGGATGTCTGGCTAATTGAGTTACCTGCCATGGGGTAAGGTGGCTAAATATCTTGTTCCTCAATATATTTGCTTGTTCTTCTAATTTCTTGATCTGGTTAGAAACATCTAACCCTGTTTTTCCCTCATTTGTTAATTCGATTATCTTATTTTCTAACTCTTCGATTGGTCGCTCAAAATCTAAATATATATTTTCCAATTCGCTCCCCTTTATAAATTTATCTTCTGCTAATGTAGATTTCAGATTGAAATCTTTTTCTACTCTTCAATCCAAAATCCCCAATCCAAAATCCAAAATTTTCTTACACCTGTTTTCCTACCAGATCTCTAAATTCTCTCGGATTAATTGCCTTTGATAATGCCTCATCATAGGTAACTATCTTTTTAGCCACTAATTCTACTAAAGATTGGTCCATACTTATCATCCCCTGTTTTCTGCCTGTTTGAAGCACCGAAGGTATCTGATAGGTTTTGGATTCACGAATCAGTGACCTGACGGCCGGCACAGCCACCAATATTTCAAAGGCGGCTACTCGTCCTGTTCCATCATGTTTTTTAATTAAGAGTTGTGAAATAATGCCAATTAAATTAACCGTTAGTTGAGAACGGACTTGAGGTTGTTGATGAGGAGGAAAAACATCAACGATTCTATCGATAGTTGAAACCGTATCGGTAGTATGGAGTGTGCCCAGGACTAAATGTCCTGTTTCTGCGGCGGTAACAGCTAATTGTATCGTTTCCAGATCCCGCATCTCACCGATTAAAATAACATCCGGGTCCTCCCTGAAGACATGTTTTAATGCCTCACTGAAAGATAAGGTATCCCTTTCTAATTGTCTTTGATTGACAAGTGCCTTTTTACATTCATGGGTAAATTCAATCGGGTCTTCGATAGTCATTACATGATGTGGGAAATTCTCATTAATGTGATTAATCAGGGCGGCTTGAGTAGTACTTTTTCCTGCACCGGCCGACCCGGTGATTAATATAAACCCTCTTGGTCTCTTACAGAACTCTTTACAAATCTCCGGAAGCCCTAATTCTTCTATGGTTGGGACCTTTAATGGGATAACCCGACAAACTATGCCAATCATTTCGCGTTGTTGAAAAATATGGGTTCTAAATCGGGCTACGGCAGGCATCTCATAACTTAAATCAATTCCAAATTCCTCTTCGAATTTGCGTTGCTGGTCAGGTGAAAGCATATTATAGGCTAAATTTTTAGTATCTGCGGCAGTAAGAGGAGGAAGACTTTCCATAGCTACTAAATCCCCATATATCCTGAGTAATGGAGGCATTCCAACCTTCAGATGTAAATCTGAGGCATGAGTTTTAATCGTAATCTCTAATAATTCATTAATGTTCATAATTACCTCTATTGTATTGGATTTTCGATTTTGGATTTTGGATTTTCGATTGAATTAGAAATTTTGGATTTTTCCAATCGAAAATCGAAAATCGAAAATCCAAAATTACCTCACCGCATGAACTCTACTTATCCTTTGTTCAAATTCCTTTGGATTTGGTGACCTGGCTAAGGCCTCTTCATAAGTAACCAGATTATTCTTGACTAACTCTAACAGGTCACTATCCAATGTTCGCATGCCATATCCACCGCTGGCTTGAATAATACTATACATTTGATGAGCCTTTCCTTCTCTAATCAGACTTTTTATAGCCGGGATAGCAATCATAATTTCAAAGGCTACCGCCCTCCCTTTACCATCAACCTTTGGAATTATAGTTTGTGAAATAATGGCTTGCAAACTTACAGATAATTGAAGCCTGACCTGTTCATGCTGTTCAACCGGGAAAACATCTATGATTCTATCTATTGTTTGCACAGCATTATTTGTATGTAGGGTAGCAAAGACTAATACCCCTGTTTCAGCCGCAGTAATAGCCGAGGAAATAGTTTCCAGGTCACGCATCTCACCAACTAAGATGACATCAGGATTCTGACGCATGACATGTTTCAAGGCATCTCCAAAAGAAACGGCATCAACCCCTACCTCCCGTTGATTAACAACACTTAACTTATCTGCATGAACAAATTCTATGGGGTCCTCAATAGTTATTATATTCCCTTTTTTATTACTATTTATGTGGTCAATCATAGCGGCTAAGGTCGTTGATTTGCCACTGCCGGTAGGTCCTGTAACCAAGATAAATCCTCGTGGAAGTAAGGCAAGTTGTTTAAACACTTGAGGTAAGTCTAATTCGTCAATAGTCTGGATTTTTATAGGTATCATTCGAATAGCCGCACCTATACAATTCATTTGTTGAAAGATATTGACTCTAAACCTGGCTACATCAGGCACGGTATAGGATAGGTCTAACTCAAGTGTTTTCTCGAATCTTGTCCTTCGCTCCTCACTTAAAATACTGTATAATAACCTTTTTGCCTCTTCATTAGATAATACTGGGAATTTAGTTGTTCGGATTAAATTTCCATTTATCCTGAAAAATGGTGGTTCTCCTACACGAATATGCAAGTCGGAACCACCTTCTTTTACCATCTCTTGCAACAGGTCATCGAATGTCCAATTCATATAAGTATTCCCTTTAGTAATTAAAAATTATGAATTATGAATTATGAATTTAGGAATTAATTCATAATTTTTAATTTCCTGTAGTTACCTTAGCCGGATGTGGATAGTCTTCTTCCATCACTACCGGTCCACTAAAAGCAGGCGTTTTGACTTTAATAATCCCATCAGATGTGGCAAAGGAATATTTATGAGTTCCTGCTTGTAGTTTAGTTTTGTATTGATAATTAGTGCCGTTTGCATAATTATTATCTGATGTATCAACCTTTTCCAGAGGATATATTTTATCATCAATCCAGACTTCAATAAAGTTTGGTGCTACTCCTTCGGGGTCGGTATAAGTTATCGTATAAGTAAATACCGTCTTCAGGTTACCATTTAATGGGAAGACCTTGGGAGGGATAGGATGACATATTACCCAGTCCATATCTTCGACATCTTCGTTTAATCCAAAGGCATTATTTGTTAAAAAGAATATAAAACAACTACTCAAAATTATATTTTTTAGCATTTTGTTACCTTAGGGAATTTTGGATTTTGGATTTTCGATTTTGGATTGAGGAATCTTATATCCTTAATCCTTAATCCAAAATCGAAAATCCAAAATCCAAAATTGTTTTTTATCTGTGCCCAAGACCAAGTTTCTACTCAGTAAGTTTTGTTTTTTCCGACTTGCCCACCACTGTTTGATATATAGGGCACTGGGGGCATCGTTCTTTATCATTTCTTTTACAACAGGGTATCTGGGGGGTTTCCCAGCAATTAAGCCCATTGCGATAGGCCACACAATTCAAATAATGGCTTGCCGGACACCCTCTAATCTCAAAACATCTTTTCATTTAAAGACTCCTTTATATGAAATTTTGGATTTTCGATTTTCGATTTTCGATTTCTTCAATCGAAAATCCAAAATCCAAAATTACCTAACACCTGCATGCTTATTTTCATCCCGTAATATTCTTTTTCTATTAAATTCTTTATTCAACACCTTGATAAATGCAGAAACTACCCTACTATCAAATTCATAGCCACAACCTCTTTTAAGTTCCGAGACGGCATCTTCCGGGGTAAACGCCTTCCGATAAGGTCGAGTTGAAGTCATAGCATCATAGACATCAGCTACGGTAATAATTTTAGCAATTAAAGGGATGGTTTTATCATTTACACCACCCGGATAACCAGAGCCATCTATTCTTTCATGGTGGAATTTTATCCCTTCGATAATCTCTTTTTTAGAACAAATCGGTTCCAGGATTCTTGCCCCAATAGCCGTATGTCGCTTCACATTTTCAAACTCTTCTATAGTTAACCTACCTCTTTTATGAAGTATTTGATTTGAGACACCGATATTACCTAAATCATGCAAGAAGGCAGTTGTATTAGCGATTTCTACACTTTCTGTATCTAATCCAAGTTCCTGGGCAATTTTAGCCGAATAGTCGGCTACCCTTTTACAATGCCCATGGGTATAAGGGTCTTTTGCCTCGACTGCGGATAATAATGATTGAATACTATTCAGCAGATTTCTCATCTTTTCATGATAAAGATGGGCATTTTCAATGGCTACACCAGCTTCATTACATAAGATTGAAAGTATCTCGAGTTCTTCTTTTTTATATGGTTCCAAAGAGAGTTTTTCTCCTATGGCTAACATCCCTAATAATTTATCCTTGCAGGTTAAAGGGAGACAAATTATTGCATTCAATCCTTCGAAATCTTTTTTTATCTCACGCCAGTGGTTGCTGATACTATTTTCCTCTTTTTCCTTGATAATCAACATTTTAGTCTGTATCAGGCGATTGATTAATCCGCAATTACTATTAAGTTTCATCACCTTCTTTTTTATTATATCTATTCCCACTGCCCGATTTACCTGGGCCGTCTGGGTAAATTCATCGAATAGGACCACACAGGCATTACGAATGTGCAGTATGTTTACTATAGAATTCAAAAAGATGTCTAATAACATCCCCTTATCGAAAATAGAGGTTATTTTACGGCTGATGTCTTTAACCATCTGCTCCTGGTTAAGCCTTTCAAAAAAGAAATATCTATCAATCAATGTTTGCAGCCACTCGCGTCCAAATTGAAAAAGAAAAGTCAATATTATAATAATTAATACAGCCGGTAAAAGTGTACTATAACCTATTAGTTTTCTGAGTATTGCCTCAATGGTTAAAAGGCTTACCAAAAACAAAACGAATATAATCGAACTTAATCCCAGGTAGATAAATTTCCTTCCGGAAATCTCGATTTTTTTAGTTTCAAGCGTAATTAATCTATATTTAACAATACCATAACCAATTATCAAAGGATAAATAGCACAGGTTAAATGCCCCACTGGATATATCTTGTTATTAACCAGACAAAGTAAATTACTACTTATGCCTAAGATATTAATATATCCTCCCAGAAATAACCATTGCAAATGTCTTTTTTCAATAATATTAGTGGTTGTTCCTTTTCTATGAGCTAAGGCTAAAAGGCTATAAACTCCAGATAATACAAAGAAACTAAAGAATAAAATGTCACCTCCCTGTCCTACCGGATAATAACAACCTTTAGTATAGGTAACATCATGACTCATCCCTCCGATGGCACTTAGAATAAGAAATAAATAACTAAAAAAATATTCACCCTGACAGAGCCTTTTAGTTATCAATCGATGGTCATCAATGGTGGCTGACACCAAATGAAAGAATATCGATGGAATAAAGACTAAACTTATGTAATAGGATTTTAACCAGATTAATGCCCAATCTACGCTTAAAGAAAAATAGACACCTAAAGAGACAAAATTCCACAGGGCTAAAATTATTCCATTGAGGATTAAGATATTATTTATCCTGGATTTTCTCCCTCTTAAAAAAACAAGTCCTACCAGAAAAAGATTAGTTACTCCGGCTACAACTGCACTCACACCCAAGAACATATTGAATTCCATAAAATATATTCCTTAGTAATTATCAATTATTAATTGATAATTGATAATTATACTTAATAACTGAACTTTTGCAATTTTTGTAGTCATTCACGACTTGAAATTTGAAAT
>JASEHU010000123.1 GCA_030018635.1 bacterium | reverse complement strand
ATTTAATGAAAGATGCTATTTTACTGGGTTTCTACAAAATTTGCAAAAGTTCAGTTATTAATTGTTAATTATCAGGGGAGGGGTATGATGAAAAGAAATAGAGGTTTACCTCGTAGAGGCTTGCCTCGTTTTTATATAATCTTTTTGATAGAGGCTTGCCTCGTTATAGCCCTCCAATTTATACTTATACCTGAAATTCTTGCCAGACAATATTCTTCAACTTCTATTTTATCCTCGACAAAACAAGCTTTTACCGTAGGTGAAGATGATTTTGAACGAGTAAAAGAACTATTCAATAGGGGGCTTTATCTCTTAGCCAGTGATGAATGGACACGATTTATCCAGAAATATCCGGAAAGTGAATTTCTTGTGAGGGCAACATTCTATTTAGCCGAATGTCTGTATTGTCAAGAAAAATACGAACAGGCTTCAGAGAAATACCAACACCTTTTACAAATACATTTGGATAGTGAATTGATATCAAATGTGCTGACTCGTCTTACCCAGGTTTTAACTAAACTTAATCGCCCGGAAGAAGAAATAATCGCCACTTACCAGAGGATAATAGATTCTCATCCTGAAAGTCCCGCAGTCCCTGAGGCACTCTATAGATTAGGTAGCTATTCCTTTGAAAAACAGGATTATCCAAAGGCTTATGAATACTTCTACCAAATATCCAAAAATCATCAACAAGGCAAGCCTTCGCAAAGCCCATATCTAACTATGAGTCTTTACTTCCAGGGCCTTAGTCTTTATCATTGCGGCTATTTTAAAGAGGCTACCTTACCTTTTTCAAGGTTTATCAGTGCTACCTCAACGGTAACGGATACAGAATTACAGGCTGAGTCCCAATATTATCTTGCGGATTGCTGGTATCAGGAGAAAAATTGGGATAACGCCCTTATTGAGGCAACAAAATTTATCAATGTCTATCCACAGCATCAACTCTTCCCGGAGGCATTATTTATTAAGGCTTTTTGTTTGTCTTCCCAGGGATGCTTCGAAGAGGCGGTTTTGGATTTTTCTACAATCATTGAAAAATACCCTCCCTCATCAAAGAGGCTTGCCTCGTTGAGGCTTGCCTCGTTGTATTATTCAGGAGAAATCCTTTTAGAGCAATTAAAGGATTACCAAAAAGCAAAAGAGGCATTTAAACGGTTAATTACAGGATTTCCTGAAAATGAATTTACCGCTCATGCTCAATATAACCTCGGATTATGTGAATTGAGTCTGGCTCATCTTGATGAGGCTAAATCCTGTTTTGAGGGAGTAATCAAAAATTTCAAAGAGCCTGACCTTAAATCTCACGCCTATTTCCAACTCGGTGAGATATATAAAAGACAAACTGAATTCCAAAAGGTAATTGTTACTTATGAAAATATGTTCAAAGACTGTCCTGAAAATCCATTGATACCACGAATATTGTATGAATTAGTTCTCGCTTATATTAAAACAGATGATTTTGTAGGGGCGAAGGCTATCTGCTATCGGATGATGGCCGGATACTTAACATCAACCTGGACACCATTGGCACTTTATGAATCAGGAAATAAATTTTTTGTTAAAAAGGATTATTTATCAGCCGCTGATGTCTATAATCATTTTCTAAAAAATTATCCCATACATCCTTTATCTCAGGATGTATGTTATCAGTTAGGGCTTGCATATGGCCAACTCCAACAATATGAAAAGGCCAGAGGTTGCTTTTTGCAATTACAGAAACAGTATTCACCAAAAGATTTAAGTAATCTTTTACATAGAATTCGATATGGGATTGGGTGGTCTTATTATCTTGAAGGGAGATATAAAGATGCTGTTGAGGAATTCAGAAATTTCCTTTCTATGCCTTCTAACAAGGACCAGACATTAATCCCTGAGGTGCTTTACAAAACAGGCAATTGCCTCTTTAATTTAAAGGAATATCAACAGGCAATAGATACTTATCTAAAGCTCATCATTGATTATCCTAAAAGTAGATTAATCGATGCCTGTCTCTATCAATTGGCTCAAAGTTACTATAAACAGGGAAAATTTGGGGTTAGCCAACAATATTTCTTGAAATTGATTAAAGGCTATCCTGAAAGCAAATATCTTCCAAAATCTATCTACTGGTTAGGCTGGACTTATTATAGCCAGGGTAAATATGAGGATGCACTTACTATCTATCAGCAGGTGATTGATAAGTTCCCATCCCTGGCTTTAGCTAATGAGGCACAGTATCAAGTAGGGACATGCCTTTATAATCTAAAAAAATTTAAAGAGGCAGGAGATGCCTATCAAAAGGTAATTAAAAACCTTGCTGCCTCAAGCGGAATAAAAAAAGATGCCTTGTATCAATTGGGGAATTGCCTGTTTCAACAGAAAAAATATACTGAGGCAATTGCCGTTTATCGAAATTTCATACAGACCAATCCGGAAGAAAAGGAATTATGTGCAGAATTACGGTATCGAATCGGGGAGATTTATTATAATCAAGGAGAGATTAAAAAGGCTATCGAGGAGTATAATTTATTCATCGATGAATATCCCAAATCCGCTCAAATCGATGATGTCCTTTATTGGTTAGGACGGTGTTTTATTAAAGACAATGATAAAACTTTTGCTATTATGACCTTCAGGGCATTGGTCAAACAATACCCTGATTCTGAATGGACGGCTGATTCCCAATTTAGAATTGGTGTGTGTTTATATGAAGAAGGAGAATATAAAGAGGCAAGCGTAGAATTTGAGAGTTTAATCAAGAATTTTGTCTCCAGAAAAGATTTAGTCACAGAGGCACGAGATTACATAGAACGGTGCAAGAAAAGGAAGTGAAAAGTGAATAGTGAAAAGTGAAAAACGAAGAGGGAAAGTGAAGAGGGAAGAGGGAAATAACCCTTAATTCATTATTCACTTTTCACTAATTTTAAAATAAGTAGGAGGTAAAAAATGAAAAAAAGTATCTGTATTTTGGTTGTAGGAATAGGGATGGTATTGCTTGGGTGCGGGATAGTTTTAGCTGAGGAGAGGACTCCAACAGACAAGTCAAATATTGAGCCACAAAAGGTGTCTATTATTGGCAAGGATAAATCGGCTATAGAGGAAGAAGAGGAGGATATTATTATGAGACCTCTTCCGGTTGTTGAACCTCCGGCTTACATGCTCAAAAAGGTTAAGCCACCGCAGATTGAGCCAAAACCTGTTTTGCCGAAAGTGGAGGCGATAAAAAAACCTGTTTTTAAGGAGGAAGAAAAAATACCGAAACCTACCTTATATTCCTTTGGGCTGGCTTATGGTAGTAATGAACTCCTCTTGTATGACTTTACTCATACCAACGAAACTAAGGATGTAGGTTATTACTTTCGCATAGATAGGAACAGGTCGGATGGATTCAGTTGGAATGACATCTCTCCTTTTCAAAAGGTCAGTCAGGATTACCTTTGCGGAAATACCTTAGTTAATTTCCAAAAATGGTCACTTAGGACAGAGGTAGAGTATCTAAATAAGGATATAACCCTGCCTTATCAAGACAAATTTGTCGAGAATAAATTAAAAAAGTCAATAGCCTTAAGTTATGAGGTCAAGGTTCAACCGGAATCAAAACTGTCGCTTGGGATGGATATTGGAAAGGGGGATATCCAGAGTGCCACGGCTACAGGGACAGCCAAAAATAATACCCTGGGGCTACACCTTGGATTCGATACCCCATTCAAAAAAAATAATCCTCCATTATCTATCGGGACCAGGATTTACCAGGAGAAATTAGAAGGTGGAGGTCGGGATAGAACACTGAAATTCTCTTCTTTATATGCTGAGGGCAAACGCTTTAAAATTACTCCACCCCTACTTCTTAATGTTAAACTATCTCTTGATGAATATAAGAATAGTGTTTCTACATCACAGTTTGATTTTTTGCTTAATCTACATTATTCCAAGAAGGAAAACCTCCTTATCTTAGGAAGTATAGAGCGAGGGTTATCATTACCTACCTTTGATGAACTCTATATCGATGCTGATTATCACTGGATAAATCCAGGGGTAAAACCGGAAGAAATCTGGAAGTATAAGGTAAGTGGTGATTATCGGGCTTCAGATGAGATTTTCCTTGAAGGGGCTCTTTGGACACAACAGATAAAAAATTATATTGTCTGGAGTGGTGGCTCTTCTACCACTTATGTCTATATACCTGATAATGTAAGGAAGGCATCTTTATCGGGATTAGACCTTGGGCTGAGATACTTTTTCAACCCTAAATTAAGCCAGAATGTTACTTATTCCCATATTAATCCAAAGAATAAGTCGGATGGTGTTCTCCCAAATATTCCTGAGAATAAACTAAAGATTGGCTTGAGATATAAAGATGGAGAGAAATTAACCATTAATTTGCAGGGTGAATATGCCAGTGATGCTTATGCCGGAACAAATTCAGCAATACCCAAATTAGAAAGCTATTTTCTGATAAATATCACCGGAGAAAAGAAAATCAATGAGAATCTGTTTTATTCTTTTTCCTGTGAGAATTTATTCGGAGATAAGTATCAATACCTTTCAGGTTATCCTGGGCAACAACAAAGATTCGCCGTTGGCGTCCGACTAAGATTTTAATCTATGAACACGGATTTCACAGATTAAGATATAAAATCAATTGGGTAAATAGTTACCCAAAAATGCTAAAAATATTCGCAGATATATTTTAAGATATATTCTGGTCATATCTTATTGATATTCATAGAGTTAAGTCTATTCTTGAGGTAATTTCCATGGGGAAGTTCCCGTATATCTTTCAGTGAATCATTTAACCTTTGCATCTTTTATACTCTCCTTTATAAATAAAATCTCTTCTTCTGCTACCCAGAGAGGATTTCTCTCTGTTTCAAAGCATTCTACTGAAATATAACTTTTATATCCTCTCTTTAATAATTCTTTTAAGATTATTTTATAATTTAAGTCACCCTTTCCTAGAGGTCTTATTGATTCCAACTTTCTATTCTTATCTATGACATAGTTAAAAGGACTTATTTTACCTTTGCGTACATCAGCATTTTTAGCATGGATATGAACAGTATGGGAATAGAGTAAGTTAAGAACATCTATAGGATCTTTCTTTTCTGTCTCCCACATATTATAAAAGTCCAAAATTATTTTTACATTCTCCATTTTTATCTCATCCAATAATTTTAAAACAGCGATGGTAGTGTCAGCTAAGGTATTGGGATGGGTTTCGATTCCTATTGTTATTCCTTCTTTTTGGGCAAGCTCGGCAAGATGCCTTATTCCTTTTACTCCATTTTCCCACTGACTACGAGTAGCATATTCACTTCCTATTTGGCCAGTAAAACATCGGATTAATGGGCAATTCAATTCCACAGAAAAGGCAATAAATTTTTTTGCATCTTCAATACTCTTTGTCCATCTACGGTAATTATTAGTAAAATCAAAGTGTGGGGAGATCATACTTACCTTTAATTTTCTCTCTTTTAATATTTTTCTTATCTTCCCCAAGGAAGTTTCATAACCTCTCAGATGGTTTCCCCAAATTTCAATGCCATTATAACCCAATTTAGAAATAATAAATATCATATCTTCAAGATACATTGGTCTATGTCTAAATGCAATAGTACAAAAACTCATCTTCATTTTTCAAAACTTCTCCTTTTATTAAGATATATCTGCCACAGTGAATCCTCCATTAGCAACTATCTCTCCATCTACTTTAACCTCCCCCTCAAACATAGTTAATTTCCCTAATCTCTTAATCACTTTTACACTAATTATCAACTGATCGCCTGGAATTACAGGTTTATGAAATTTCATATTTGTCGCAACCAGATACCCTTTTTTAACTGTAGGCATAGTATTTTCTTCTTCAGGTGGATGGCCAACAAAGGCAGCTACTTGAGCCATACTCTCTGTTATCAAATTCCCTGGCATAATGGCTTGTTGAGGAAAATGACCTAAAAAATAGCATTCATTAATAGTAACATTCTTTATTCCTGTACATTTACCAGGCTTTGTTTCAATTATTCTATCTACCATTAGAAACGGATACCGATGAGGGAGTCTTTCTTTTATTTCTTCCACACTAAAAACCATATTATTTCGCTTTATCTTTTCCATTTTACCTCCTCAATTACGGTCATATTTCCTCACTACCACTGAGCAGTTATTTCCTCCAAACCCAAAGTTGTTAGAAAGAACACATTTTATCTCTTGATGCCTGGATGCATTAGGTACATAATCTAAATCGCAATTGGGGTCCTTGGTTTCATAGTTAATAGTAGGTGGAATAAACCCTTCATTTATGGCCAATAAAGAGGCAATTAACTCTATTGCTCCGGAAGCCCCCAGGGTATGCCCAATCATAGATTTTATCGAACTTACAGGAATTTTATAGGCATCTTCACCAAACACCTTTTTTATAGCCCTTGTTTCGATCAGGTCATTATGAATGGTTCCTGTACCATGTGCATTAATATAACGGAGCTTCCCCCCTACCATTAACAAATTCCCTTTAAAGATGGGCGAGTT
>JASEHU010000122.1 GCA_030018635.1 bacterium | reverse complement strand
CCCCAATTTGTATATTCCCAGTTTTTTGGTGAATATTTACAAAAACAAATGATTGATCGGATGGGAAAGGGATCATATCCAAGCATAAATCAAAAAGATGTACAGGAATTGAGGATTCCCCTTCCTTCATTATCTGTCCAGCAGGAAATCGTTGCTCAAATCGAATCCGAACAAAAAATCATCAATGCCAACAAAAAACTCATCAAAATCTTTGAAGCAAAAATCAAAGATAAAATTCAAGAAGTTTGGGGGGAGTAAAATGGCTGATCATACAAAATATCCAAAAGGCTCAGAATGGAAAAAGTGGGATTTACATATTCATACGCCATCTTCCTATGATTATGAAGATAAAAGCATTACAAATGAGGCAATTATTGAGAAATTAAAAGAAAGTAATATTTGTGTTGTCGCAATTACAGATCACCATATTATTGATGTTACAAGAATAAATAAGTTGCGACAATTAGCAGGAGATGATTTGACTATTTTGGCAGGTATAGAATTGCGATCGGAATTAGGTGGAAGCGAATCTATTCATTTTATAGGTATATTTCCACAGGATTCTGATACTTTTAAATTAGAGAATGCTTGGATAGAATTACAGGGTAAATTTCAATTCACGCCTGATCAGGTGGAGAAAAAGGGTGATGATAAAGTATATTGCGATCTTAAAGAAGTTACTGGAGCAATACAAAAGTTAGGAGGCATTATTACTATTCATGCTGGTTCAAAAGCTAATTCTATTGAAAAAATCACAAATGCTTTACCGTATAAAGAAGCTCAAAAGGAAGAAGTCGCTTCAAATGTTGATATTTTTGAGATGGGTAAGGTTGATGATTTGAAAGAGTACCATCAGCATGTTTTTCCATCAATTAAAAGAATTTATCCGATGATAATTTGTTCAGACAATCATAATATTAGAAATTATGAATTGAAGTCAACTTGTTGGATAAAGGCTGATCCAACATTTGAAGGTCTTAAGCAGATTGTCCGCGAACCTGAAGATAGGGTGTATATCGGCGAAATGCCTCCTAAATTAGGAGTAGTTAATAAAAATAAGACAAGGTATATTGGAAAAATCTCGGTTAAAAAAGAACCTAAAGCAACACATAAGGATATTTGGTTTAATAACGATATTGAGTTTAATTCTGGTCTTGTGGCAATAATTGGTAACAAGGGTAAAGGGAAAAGTGCATTGGCCGAAATGCTTGGTTTATTAGGAAGTTCTAAGAACTGTAAATATTTTTCATTTTTGAATGATGAAAAATTTAGGAAGAACAAGTTAGCAAATAATTTTTATGCAGAAATCGAGTGGTTGGATGGTAGTAGGTATCCTATGAATTTGATGGATACGCCAGACATGTTAAAAGTAGAGCGAGTTAACTGCATACCTCAAAATTACTTAGAGATATTATGTAATAATTTAGATAAAAAATTCCAGGAAGAAATAGATGATGTTGTTTTTTCACATATTGACGAGACTGATAGAATTGGAAGGTCGAACCTTAAAGACCTGATAGACTATAAAACACAAGTTGTAGACAATAAGATTAAAAAGATTCAAGAGGAGATAATTGAGATTAATAAGAAAATAATTGAATTAGAAAATCAGTTGAAACCTGAATATTCTGAGCGGATAGAAAATAAACTTCATGTAATTATTGAAGAGTTGAGGTCGCATTATGGCATAAAACCAGATAAAGTTCCAAAACCCGAAAGCGACATGACGATACAGACTAAACAAAAGAAACTATATGATAATCTAACAAATCTGAATAGTGGAATTAAAACATTAGAAGAAGAAATCAAAAACAAGAAAAAAGAACAGTTACAAATAAATAATAATATTGAAAAGTTAAATATTATTAAGGGGAAAATCAAAGAATTTGAGAATAGATTATGATGACTTAAAAAAAGAGTTGAATCCAGACCTGAAAGAGCTTTTAGGAATTGAATTAGATGAAATAATAAAACTTGAAATCAATCCAGGAAAAATCACCGAGAAGATAACGAGTTTTAATAATACTAAGAATGAACTGTTGCAATTGCTTAATATGCATTATGAAGAAAACAATAAAGAAGATATGCCAAAAAATCTATATAGGGAATTAGCAGAAAAGCAAGAATTAAGAAAGGATGTTCAAAGTCAAGTTGATGAGCCTTTCAAGAAATATCAAAAGTACTTGGAAGAACTAAATGAATGGAAAAATCTGTTTCGTGATAAAAATAGTACGAAAAAAGAATTAAAGAGAGAATTGCAATATGTAAAAAATGAACTCCCTAAGTCCTTAAAATGTGAAAAACAGCACCGAGAGATATTAATTAGAAATTTATTTGATTCTCTGAAACAAAAGGTTACGATTTACGAAACTTTATATGAACCAGTGATAAAATTTATACAACAAGAACGAGATAAAAATCCTTATATGGAACTGAATTTTTCAGCGCAAATTATGTTGTCTTCTGATTTTAATAGTAGATTTCTTTCTTTTATTGACAGGGGTAGAAAAGGAAGTTTTCACGGGATTGAAGAAAGTCAGGATTTACTAAAAGAACTTATTCAGAAATATGATTTTGCAAACATTGATGAGATAATAAAATTTTTAAATGAAATTATTAGCAAGCTTCAGAATGAAACCGTAAACGGACAAGAAATCCCAAGAGTTATTGAAAATCAACTGGTTCAGGACAAAACCAAAGATGACTTGTATGCATTTCTTTATTTGCTGGAATTTCTAAAAATCGATTATCGATTGAAATGGGGAGATAAGTTGCTTGAAGATTTGTCTCCTGGTGAAAGAGGAACTGTTTTATTGATATTTTATCTATTGATTGATAAAAGTGATGTTCCATTAGTTATAGACCAACCAGAAGAAAACCTTGATAATGAATCGATTTATTATCTTTTAGTGCGTTATATGAAACAAGCTAAGAGCAAAAGGCAAATATTTATCGTTACCCACAATCCGAATTTAGCTGTTGTCTGTGATGCAGAACAGGTTATTTATTGTGATATTGATAAGAAAAATAAATACAAAGTAAGTTACGAGACTGGCAGTATTGAGAATCGTATAATTAAGCAAAAAATTATTGATGTGCTGGAAGGAACAAAACCAGCATTTAACAATCGCCAGAATAAGTATGAATTATAATTTCTTAGAGAATAATAGAGGTCGCTGTTTTAGTTTATTGATTTATTCATGTCAAAGAAGCGGATAGATCATAAGAAATGAAAGCTGAATTGGCTAACATGAGCTTATCAGTGGAGAGAATTCAGCTATGGAATTATTGGAAAAAATCAAGGTAGAGCGTGAAACCTTGACTACTCGATTAATATTAGGGAAAAGGGTAAAAAGATATTGATGATTTCAGAACAGTGTAAGGAGGCGTGAAATGAAACCGTATATACCAGAACAATTGCCATTGAAAAATCTTGATTGGATACGATTTATTACTCTTATAGGAAACACCAATGCAGAGTTGGCACGTTATGATGGAATTTTGCAGGGTATTGTCAACCCCCATATTCTACTGTCACCCTTGACAACAAAAGAAGCTGTTCTTTCCTCAAGAATAGAAGGGACACAGGCCACGCTTGAAGAAGTTCTGGAGTTTGAGGCTTCGCAAAAAATTGATATAATCACTGAACGGGAGAAAGATATTCAGGAGATTATTAATTACCGTAAGTCTATCCGGTTTGCCGTTGATTGGCTTTCTGTAAAGCCGATTACTCTTAATATGATTAAGCAAGTTCACAGTATACTTTTGGATAGCGTGAGAGGAAAAGATAAAGGACGGGGAAGGTTTCGGGCAGTTCAAAATTGGATTGGAAGGCCGGGAACGCCTGTTGAACAAGCTGATTATGTTCCGCCTGAACCAATGCAACTTATGGAAGCTTTATCGGATTTTGAAAAATATATCCATTATGACGAAAAAGATAGGTTAGTCCAGCTTGCCATTATTCATGCCCAGTTTGAAATAATTCACCCATTCCTGGATGGCAATGGACGACTCGGCCGCATTTTGATACCACTCTTTTTGTATGAGAAAAAGCTCCTCCATTCACCGATGTTCTATATAAGTGAACATCTTGAAAAGTATAGAGACGAATATTATGAGCGACTTAAGGCAATTACCAGAGAAAAGAAGTGGGATGAATGGATAGAATTCTTTTTGAAAGCAGTGGTTGAACAGGCAAAATTAAATTCCCAAAAAACGATAGCGATACTGAATTTGTACAACAAAGAGAAAGAACGAATACAATCTGTTACCCGTTCTCAGTATGTGATGAAGATTCTTGATACGCTGTTTGCCCGGCCAATCTTCAGCACAACAGATTTTATCCGCGAGTCAGGTATTCCCAAAAGAAGCGCTATACGTATTTTAAATCTTATAGAGAAAGAAAGGATTATTACTGTACTGCGTCCCAGCAGTGGTAGAAAAGCTAATATATTGATGTTTAATAAGTTAATAGAAATTATCCAGTAGAAGTTGTGTTTAGTGAATTATACATAGGAATTCTTGTGTGCCATAAATAATGATATATGGCACACAAGAAGAGAAAAGTATATTTGGTGGCACACAATCAAAGGGAATTTTTGGAAGGACTTTGATACTACGATTGCGGAGAAGGAGGTAAAATATGACTCAAACAGAACTGGATACATTATTACTTGAGTTATGTGCCCAACCACAGGAGGCTCCCTGGCTGGAATTCAAGCACAACTATGTTCATCATGATAAAATTGGGCAAGATATTTCGTCTATGTCCAATGGAGCAACTATCAGCAACAAGCCTTATGGTTATCTTTTTGGGGCGTTGAAGACACGACCCATACTATTAAAGGCACTCATTTCAGTTTTAGAAATGCTAAAGAAGGTAACCAGGATTTGGAATTGTGGCTTCATCAATTGATAAAACCAAAAATCCGTTTCGAGATAGTTGAATTTGACCATCAAGGTAAACATATTGTTCTGATTCGCATTCCTGCGGCTATGGCAGAACCTACTTGCTTCAAAAAGATACCCAAAATCCGTATTGGTAGCCATACAACTGACTTAGAAAATTACCCCGATTACATCCGACAGATTTATAACACCCAGATTGACTGGTTGGCACAAATTATTAAGACAGCGGGTATTCAAGACCTGGACACTGAGGCAATCCAAAAAGCCAGAGAAAAGTATAAACAAAAATATCAAGACGAATCTTTTATGCAAGATTTTGATTCTTGGGAAAATAAAACCTTTCTTGATAAAGCAAAGGTTACCATTAACGGCAACATAACCAATACCGCCATTTTATTACTGGGCAAACCGGAATCTGTGCATTATATTTTGCCTGCTGTAGCAGAAATCACCTGGAAATTAGATGCAGAACAAAAGGCTTATGAACAGATTAAAGACTGGGTATTGAAATTTCTTACCGAACACCGACAAGCAAACCGCAAGCAAATTGACGAATTACTATGGAAGTTATTACCAGAAGATTGGGTAACTATGCACAAGAAACATAAAATCGCAAATTTGCTTTCTGAAATGAAAAGGGAAGGATTGATTACGAATAAAGGCAAAAAAAATCCCCCTTGTTGGGTCAAAAATATCTAAATTTGATTAAAATTATTAAACTTTTATTAAACTTTATTAAACTTTTATTAAACTTTTATTAGATAGAACTGAAGGGAGCCGGAGGCAACTTAATAACTTAACAAGAATAATAGAGGTCGCTGTTTTAGTTTATTGATTTATTCATGTCAAAGAAGCGGATAGATCATAAGAAATGAAAGCTGAATTGGCTAACATGAGCTTATCAGTGGAGAGAATTCAGCCAGGGCATTATTGGAAAGAATCAAGGAAGAGAGATAGATAGGCAGAAGGAAAAATATTTCTCCTGTTAAAAGTGAGCTTGAAAAATATCAGATGCAATTTGGATTGGCGTTACAGCTTACAAATATTCTAAAAGACTGGCGAAAAGACTTAAATAGAGGATGGTGCTATCTTATAAAAGGAGATAAAATCATCAGCGAGCAGGTGCAAAAGATTTTAGAAATATCTAAGAATTATGCAGATTCAGACCAACTTTTAAGAAAGGATTATTTGAGACTAAAGAAAATGTTAAGATAGATAGAAATGAAATAATTCTCTGTATTCTCCAAAGAGATTTCATTAAATGATATAACAGAAATTCATGCAGTTCATTCAAAAATGTTTGATAAACTTCTAAATTTGACAAGCCTCTAAATATTATGGTATTATATTGAGTATTCTGGAAAAACTACTCTAAAATAAAGGAGGTCTTAAGATGGAACAGAACTTAACGATGAAAGACAAGAAAGAGGATGTGTTCAAGGCTTATGAACAGTTGTTGGCTAAGTATAAGGAAAAAGAGAAGGCTGCTAAGAGTGTAGATAAAGAAGCTGAAGTCAAAAAAGTAGCTGAAGATACTGTAGTAAAGAAGGCAACAGCTTATACTGTAGAAGGCATTGTTAAAGGATTGGCTAATCTTAAATTGGACTTGAGTAAGACACTGACTGATTTATCAGATAAGCTCATAGCAGAGGCGAAT
>JASEHU010000121.1 GCA_030018635.1 bacterium | reverse complement strand
CCACTCATAAAGAAGAACTCGACTCCTTACTTACGTTACGGTTTCAGAGTTTTAAATAGCTCAGTTTATGGGGGTGCGTAGTATAATCACGAAAGAACCGATTATTTTATCTCCAGACTTAAATCCAGTGCATTAGGGGAATGAGTCAAGGCACCTATGGAAATGATGTCCACTCCAGCTGCAGCGAGTTGAGGGACATTTTCTAAATTAACCCCGCCCGAAATCTCAATCAAGATACTTTTTTTACCTGCCCTAATAATTTTAACCGCCTCTTTTATCATTTCCAGGCTCATGTTGTCCAACATGATTATATCCACATTCAGGTTGACTGCCTCGTTCACCTCGTCCAAATCCGTAGTCTCCACCTCTACCTTAAGCCCGGGAGGCATATTTTCCCCGGCAGACAAACCTTCTTGAACCTGTCTGACGGCTTGAGTAATCCCTCCCGTAACCTTAATATGGTTATCCTTAATCAGTATTCCGTCATATAGTCCAAACCGATGATTCGTCCCGCCACCCATTTTCACCGCATATTTTTCAAGCAGGCGTAAACCTGGGGTAGTTTTTCGAGTATCATAGATTTTTGCTGGGTAAGGCTTTACCGCCTCTACAAATTTAGCCGTTATGCTGGCTATCCCGGATAGTCGCTGTAAAAAATTCAAGGCAACCCTTTCTGCGGATAAAATACTCCGGGCATCGCCCGATATAGAGGCAACAACATCATCTTTTTTAACCCTTGTTCCATCGTTTACCTTTTCTTCAAACTCAACCCACTCGTCCCCTTCACCCCCTTTACCCCCTTCGCCTACCTTTTTAAAAACTAATTCAGCCACCTCTAATCCAGCAATAATCCCTTCCTCCTGAGCGATAATTTGAGCCTCAATTATAAGTTTTTGGGAAAGACACAGGGTGGTGGTCAAGTCCCCTTTGCCTATATCTTCACTGATAGCCCGCTCAATCAACGGTTCTAACTCTAATAAATTCATAGCCTTACCTCTCTGGCAATTTTTATTTCCATAAGACAATTTTTATTGCCAGCCTTGATTTGCGGTTTTTAATCCAAGATTTTATCCATCAATTTTCTTTATTCTTTTTCTGAATGCCCAATCAACCCTTTAGCATCCTTTTCTTCCAATTGGAGTTTTGGAGATATACTCTTTACCTTATTTCTATTTCCGGGAGATAATTCCGTGAACACAATCCTAAATTCACCCCCTTAAAAAATCTAATCAACAAAACCTTGTTTAACACCTTCGGGGGCATTCTTTGAGTTTTACCTTAGTTTTAATCTGCACATTTGCTTTTGCTTCTTACCTGGCTTTTTAAAAATTTCTCTATAGGAAAAAGGCATTCCTAATATTTTATGTCAACCATGTATCCCGAGCGACCAGAACATGGATAGCCATACTTATCTTTATGTGGAGTTAAGCGAGTATTATTTTTCTCCCGTCTAAATCTTTTCCTACAGTAAGGGCATTCAACTATATATGTTGTTCCAAAATTCGATGTTATCCCCTTTGAGTACTTACGAGGGAATCTTGTACTTTGTAACCTTGATATTCCAAAACCACTTGTCCTTCTGGTTGTGGCCGGTGCTGAAATCGGACATGAAACAGTCATCTCAACTAGATATCGTGGTGAAAATGTCAGTTTTGTAACCTCAGTACCTTGAATGCGGTCAACCCTATAAGACCTAACTTTTCCTGTATCATGTTTTACAGCGTATAACAACAGATTACCATCACTTGTTCGACGCAAAGAATATGGTTCAATTAAACGATGACTGTTCTGATAAGCCAAATTCACACACAGCCGATTCGCTGCGGCAAAGCGTATCACCTCAAGTGGTGTAGATGTATGCCATGCCTGAGCCATAGCAGGCGGTTTCCATGTTTCATCAACCGTTATGCCAATGAACGATATAGGAGGATGTGTAACTTCTTTGACAGCATGATACAACCATTCAAATATCGCTGGGAGTTCCTGCCAGAATTGTTCAAATGGTGGTAATGCAGGCAACTGATGTGCCAACATATTTCTCCATTCAGTCTCTAACTCAGCACGCTCTGGCTTGCGCTCAAGAATTTCCATAGTGGGAACTACTATCTTCTTAAACTCACATTTCTGTTTAAGTGTGCTCATTACAAAGACACGATCTGGCCTCAAATCGTCATGGCGATACAAATGGACGACATCATAAAGATCACGAGGTCTTAAACGCTCTCCCAAGGCTCTGATCTTCTCTGCAAAAAGTTCCTCAAAGCAATAGCATTGAACATGAATTCCTTCTTCTGGTCGGTCAGAATAAGGATGATGTACCTCACGGTTAACAGGATTAAGAACTAAAATTTCATCATTGGTTAAGTCTAATTTTATGCGAGGTAGAGAACCACCTGATTTCATTGGGCCTCGATAGCTAATTCTACCTTGTACCGAGATGTTGCCACGAGGATTTTCATAAACCTCAAAACGAATTGTCTCTTTCGAGATTTCTATGCCTGTCATGTCATAGATCCAGCCAACAACTTCTTGAAATGCTTTAATCAAAAATTCCTGATTGAGATGATCAGAATTCGCTATAGTAAAATCCAAATCTTCTGAAAAACGGTATGTCTCAAAGTAACATTTCTTCAAGCAAGTTCCACCCTTAAACACCCAGTTCGAACCAATCTCAGGATGATTTGATATTCCATCTAATACCCACCCAAGGACATAATCTTTTTCAATAACATTTGGAGTAAGTCCAAACTCCCTGGAAAAATCCATTATTTCCTGACGATCAATCAAATCATCTCTCCTTTGCCCAACTTTGAGGAACCCACAGTCTCCAGCGTGTAATCAGCTTATCCGCCTCAAGGGTAGAATCAAGTTTTGTATTCCCTTTAGTAAGTTGAGACTTGCATGTGTTAATAGCAAATTGTTCACTTGAGGCAAATCTCTCTAACAAAAAACCAAGACGCTTAAAAACTGCACCATTGCCTAATCGTTTTGCATATTCGACCAATTGGGTTATATTCCTGTTCTCTGATTTCAAATAGTTGATAAACATATCTACGGTTGAACGTATTCCACCACCAAGACTGGGATCGTATAGCATATCGAGTAAGGTGCGCGAGGGGTCAGAGACAGAAATCTTTACCTGCCCTCTCCAAACTGGTTTAAAACCAAACATATCTTTTTCCGATATAGTGCGCAGTATAAAGTTTATTCCTTTAATAACAGGGGTACGATTTCTTGGTTTTTGTATTGTCATTACAACGATAGTAGAAAAAATTTGTTCAGTCAAATCCCAATACTCGGCTGCACTCCAACCTCCAATATAGCAAGGGGTGTATAAACTTTCGGCAACTATCCAGGGGTCTTCCAGAGAAACATCAACTGTTCGAGATTCAAGAGGAATAGGAACATATAAACCACGGCGTACACGAGAAAGCCATCCTTTCTTAGCCCAGCGAGCTAAGATCTTAGCAACATCAATGGACGAAAGATTCAAAATTGCCGACGATTCCTTAACCGAAATAGTCCCTTTTGTACCACGGATAATCTCTGCTAACCTTTTCCTATCAACCTTTCCTAATCCTAATATGGTTTCCATAAGTATATCTCCCATGTAGTAATTCGCCGATTAGATGAATAATTGCATCCATAATATACTTTATCTTTAAATTTTTACAATTACGCTACATAAAGTAATATTTGAAGTTGCTTTATAGATTGTTTTAATCTTTTAATACCTACTATATTTTCAAACCGCAAGATTTCACACTCTGGACGCCAAGCAAATCTTTTATGTCTCCTCTAATGAAAATAATATTTTAAATTCAGAAGTAATTTATCCCGCTTTGCGGTTGTTTCCTCTAACCGCATTCTTTCTTTTTTAACAACCTCCTCCGGGGCTCTGGACATAAACTCTTCATTGGCTAATCTAACCTGAATTAATTTTAAATCCCTTTCTACCTTTGATAACTCCTGACTTAATCGCCTTTCTTCTTCCACTAAATCCACAATTCCTTCCAAAGGCAAATAAAATTCAATTCCCTTGACGACCATGGTAACTGCCTTATCTGGTTTAATCGCCTCGGGGTTAAAAATTACTTCATTAATGTTAGTTAATAAAGTAAGGTAGCCTGAATTTTCCTTTAACATCCCTTCGCTTTTAATAATAAGGGTAGGAATCTTTTGTTTGGGTGGGATTCTCATCTCTGTCCGAATAGTCCGGATGGCCGTAACCACTTCCTGAATTGTTTCCATTGTTTTTATTGACTCCAAATCTATTTCTTGAGCGTTTGAAGTTGGCCAGGAGGTAACCATAATAGAATTTTGGGGGGCAATGGATAATTTTTGCCACAACTCCTCAGTGATAAATGGCATAAATGGATGCAGGAGTCTTAAAATCGAATTAAGGGTAGCCAGTAATAAATCCTGGGTTAATCTTCTCCTTTCTCCGGCTAATTCCGGTTTTGCCAGCTCTAAATACCAGTCGCAATATTCATGCCAGACAAAATCATAAAGTATCTGAGCCGCCTCGTTGAAACGATATGAATCTATTCCCTCGGTTACCTCCTCGATTACCTGATTAAGGCGGGTGAGTATCCATCTATCCGGTAATGATAAATATTCGGGGTTCAGGGTTCGGGGTTCGGGGTTCGGGATATAATCATTTAAATTTGTTAAAATGAGCCTGCCGGCATTCCACAATTTATTACAAAAATGCCGGTAGCCTTCTATCCTTTCTTCGGCCAGCAAAATATCCCTTCCCTGGACAGCCATAATGGCTAAGGTAAAGCGTAAGGCATCTGTCCCATATTTATCAATCACCTTCAATGGGTCGATGACATTCCCATGGGATTTGCTCATCTTTTGACCTTCCGCATCTCGAATCAAGGCATGGATATAAACCTGTTTAAAAGGCACATCACCCATAAACTTCAAGCCCATCATTATCATCCGTGCCACCCAGAAGAAGATAATATCAAAGCCGGTAGAAAGCACGGATGTAGGATAAAAAACGGCCAGATCCTTTGTCTTTTCAGGAAAGCCCAATGTTGAAAATGGCCATAGTGCCGACGAAAACCAGGTATCAAGGACATCCGGGTCCTGAACTAATTCATTACCGCCGCATTGCGGGCATTTAGTTGGGTCTTGCCTTTCTACTATTGTCGCCTTACATTTGGGACAATACCAAACAGGTATCTGATGCCCCCACCAGATCTGCCTGGAGATACACCAATCCCTGATATTCTCCATCCACTCAAAATATGTCTTTTCCCAGTTTTTCGGGATAAATTCGAGCCTACCGTCTTTTACCGCCTCAATAGCCGGTTTAGCAATCTCCTTCATTCGAACAAACCATTGTTGAGACAGGTAAGGTTCAATAATGGTCTGGCACCGATAGCAATGCCCAACGGCGTAGGAATAGTCCTCTCTTTTAATCAACAGACCCTGTGCCTTTAGTTCCTCAACGAGTTTTTTTCGGCATTCGTATCTATCTAACCCCTGGTAATGACCGGTATTTTCATTCATAGTTGCATCAGGATTCAGGATATTAATCTGTTGAAGTGCGTGTCTTTTACCAATCTCAAAGTCATTTGGGTCGTGGGCAGGGGTAACCTTGACCGCACCTGTCCCAAATTCCTTCTCTACAAAACTATCTCCAATTACCTTAAGCCTTCGATTCAATATCGGCAGGATGACCTCTTTACCAATCAAATGGTTATATCGTTTATCGTCCGGATTGACCGCCACAGCCGTATCCCCCAACATTGTTTCAGGTCTTGTCGTGGCTACTACCACAAATTGGTTTTTCTCCACCCCTTCATATTTAATATAATCCAGATGTCCGTTTATGGTTTTATATTCTACCTCAATATCGGCCAGCGCCGTGTGGCATCTTGGACACCAATTCACAATATAGTAATCGCGGTAGATAAATCCTTGTTCGTAAAGGGAGACAAATACCTCACGGACGGCTTTAGATAACCCTTCATCCATGGTAAAACGTGTCCTTGACCAATCGCAGGATGTGCCCAACCTTTTCAACTGCTCAATAATCAAGCCACCATATTCTTTCTTCCATTCCCAGACTCGCTCAATAAATTTCTCTCGACCTAAGTCCTGTCGGGTTAATCCTTGAAGCCGTAGCTGTTTTTCAACCACATTTTGTGTGGCAATGCCGGCATGGTCTGTTCCCGGCAGCCAGAGTGTATTATACCCTTGCATCCTCTTAAACCTGGTCAGGATGTCCTGTAAGGTATTATTCAAGGCATGACCTATATGGAGTGAGCCGGTAACATTAGGTGGCGGGATAACGATAGAAAAAGGGGGTTGAGGGGGTTTGGAAGAATCGGCGTCCGCACGGAAATAGTTATTTTCTTCCCAGTATTTATACCATTTTTTTTCAACTAAATGTGGCTCATAAGCCTTTGGAATATCCATGTTAATTCTTTTCTCCCTTCGATTGTCTTTTAAATGGTAGTATACAAAATTATTCAGGTAAAGTCAAGCACAAAATTGGAGTGGAGGTAATGCCTCAGTTATCGGTTGTGAATTTCTATTAAAGTTTTTGCTCATCTTCTG
>JASEHU010000120.1 GCA_030018635.1 bacterium | reverse complement strand
CATTCTACATTCGGTATTTCCATCTCATAAGAACTTTTGACTAATATCTGCTATACTGCCAGAACACAAAATTGACTTTTACATTTTTCATTGTCCATTTTATATTTTACAATTATTTTTTAACTGACTGAACGGTTACGTTTTTTTAACCTTGAACCTTGAATCTTTTAAAAGCTGATACCTGCCACCTGATTATTGAAACCTTACCAGGAATTGCTGACTTCGCAAAAATTATATTGACTTTTTTTCTAAAATATGTTACCATAAATTTGGAATCAATAATTCCGAATTGAGGCTCAAAATGGAATTTATCAACCGATTTTTTAAGGAACCGGAAGGTAGTTTTTTTCTCTTTGGCCCTCGAGGGACAGGGAAATCTACCTGGGTCAAGCATCGCTTCAAAGAGGCGATGTGTATCGACCTTCTTTCGCCTGAGGAGTTCAGGATATACAGTGCCCGACCAGAACGACTGGAGGAGCGGGTGCGAGCGTGTGCCGATAATCAAGTATTTATCATAGATGAGGTTCAGAAGGTTCCTGAACTATTGAGTGTGGTGCATCGCCTTATTGAGGAGAAGAGGGGATGGAAATTTATCCTGACCGGCTCAAGTGCCCGTAAGTTGAAGCGCAGTGGTGTAGATTTGCTGGCTGGACGGGTATTACTATCGACTATTCATCCTTTTATAGCTGCAGAAATTGGTAAGAAATTTAATCTGGAACATGCCCTCAATTATGGTTTGTTACCTATTGTTCTTGCCTCTTCCAATCCTTTTCATGTCTTGCAAACCTATGTTTCACTCTATATTAGAGAAGAGGTTCAGATGGAAGGTCTGGTTAGAAATATTGGTAACTTTTCCCGATTTCTTGAGGCTATCAGTTTTTCACACGCTGGAGTGCTCAACCTTAGTCAGGTTGGGCGTGAATGTCAGGTTGAACGCAAAGTCGTTGAAGGATATGTTGGAATATTAGAAGACCTGCTTCTGTCTTTTAGAGTTCCTGTGTTCACGAAACGGGCAAAACGGGCGGTTGCTGTCCAACCAAAGTTTTATTTTTTCGATAGCGGGGTTTATCGTGCCTTGCGTCCTACCGGCCCACTTGACCGCTCGGAAGAGATTCATGGTCTGGCTGTAGAAGGACTACTTGCCCAACATCTTCAAGCCTGGATTGCTTATAGTGGCAATTGCTATAAACTTTACTACTGGCGGACCCGTTCTCAAGTTGAAGTCGATTTTGTAGTTTATGGGCCAAATGGTTTCTGGGCAATTGAAGTAAAAAATAAAGCTCGCATTGACAAAAAAGATTTATATGGTCTCCGTTCCTTTTATGAAGACTATCCCGAATCCAGGCCGCTGTTACTTTATCGTGGTAAAGAGCGATTAAAAATTGCCGATATTCTGTGCCTTCCATGTGAAGAATTTCTCTGCCAATTACAGCCTGAAAAGGCACTGGATGAAGGGTTGTGAAAGAGTAGACGACATGTAGGAGTTATCCGTGTTAATCCGTGAAAATCCGTGGTTAATAAATTCACGAAACTTCAGTTTACCGAACAATTTTTAAAATTTTCGCAAAATTTCTCTTGACAAAATTAAAAAAATATGGTATATATTAATTAATTATAGTGGGAGGGAGTAAAAATTAATTAAAATGAGTTAATTCGGGATGGTTCACTTTTGTGTGAAAGATTGCGGTTAAAAAATGGAAATTAGAAATTGGAAATTGGGGGGAGAGATTGGGGCAAGTTTACGAATTAAGCGAAGACCTAATTTCTAATTTCCAATTTCTAATTTCCAAAAGAAATCACAGGAAAAACGATGAAAATGAACCGTCCCGTTAATTCTATTTCAGGAAAAATTTATGGCTGTCAGAATAATCCCTTCTCGAGAGAGGGAAGGATGTGTGTCTCCTTTTTATTTGACTTGTGAAAGAAGAATCAATCTCCAAAAGCCTTGTCTCGTTTTTTAAAAGTGGGGATTTTTCAGATAAAAGAGTAAGGAGAAGCGGTTATGTCAAACGGACCTGCCATTATGACAGTTAAGGAGGTAGGTGAGTATTTACGCCTACATGAATCAAGCATTTATCGGCTATCGATACAAGGTAAAATCCCGGCTTATAAAGTAGGTAGAAGTTGGAGATTCAAAAAAGATAAGATTGATGAATGGCTACATCATTCACAGGTTAAACAAGAAAAACCCTTTAGTGATACCTTATCAGATGTTCACTAAAGGGTTTTTTTGTTTAGAAATACACAAAATGGTTATTTTCGGGATGGTTCACTCTTGTTTGAAAGATTGCGGTTAAAAAATAAATGTGAAATTTGAAATTTGAAATTAGGGAGAGAGATTGAGGGGAGTCTACGAGTTAAGTGAAGACCTGATTTCTAATTTCCAATTTCTAATTTCCAAAAGAAATCACAGAAAAAACGATGAAAATGAACCGTCCCTTAATTTTCTTATTTTTTTGCTTTAGAAAATTTCGATTTTTGCCGATTAATAAAATTAATGCGAATAAAAAGTTTGGGAATTTCTGATGGAAAAGTATCTTTATTTGATAACCGAAAAAAGAAAAAAAGAAAGGGAAGATGCTGAAGTCATCAGGCAAAAACTTCTTGGTGAAGTTAAAGATTTACTTTCAGATTTTTCAAAGGTGATTCCTTTTGAAGAGGCGTATGTTTTTGGTTCACTTGTTAAACCAGGGAGTTTTTTTGTAGATTCAGATATAGATATAGCCTTTTATGGGTTGAAAGACGAAAACTTTATTCCCGCTATTTCATTTTTATCCGAACATCTGAACAGAGATGTAGATGTGGTGCAACTTGAGGGTTACAGATTGGAAGAAAAGATAAAAAAAGAAGGGATAAAATGGACAGAATAGAATTTAATCTTCTTAAGGCAGAGTTCGAGGCTCAAATTGAGCAAATAGACAAGATATATGAAGAGATAAAGGAGAGAGAAAAGGGGGCAAAAAGAAATAAGGCAAGGCTCGAAAGTCTTGGCTACAAATTGCATAATCTTTATTGTGCCTTTGAAGACCTCTTCAAAATAGTAGCCAGACATTTCGAAAATCAGATAAGGGATATTTCTAAGTATCATAAAGAAATGCTTCAAAGGATGTCTCTGGCAATAGAGGGGGTAAGACCCGCACTTATTTCAGACGAAAGTTATAGAGAGCTAAATGAATTAAGGGCATTTAGACATTTTTTCAGACATGCCTATTCTTACGAACTAAATTACGAGAAGATAATGATTTCTTTATCAAGTGCTTATAGATTGAAACAGGTTTATAAAGAAGATATTAGTCGGTTTTTAAATATAATTAATAGGGAAGTAGTGCCTCTTCAAGTTTGATTTTAGCAGTTCAGTGGTTTTTGCTCATAAGTTTCATTGCAAATTTATCATTGCAAAATTAGCATTTCAAATTTAAAATGCTAAATGTTAAATTTGCAATTTGCAATAAAATCAACCCACAAAAACAATCTTGAAGAGGCAGTAGAGTAGAAGTTAGAGGAGGGGGTAGTTTCCGGTGACACAGTGGTGAAAAGATTCTTTAAGGAGAGATCAAAAGCAAATGCCAGGACTTGAATATTTGACTAAGACTGAAAAAGATGTATTAAAGGAATTAAAAAATAAAATAATAGAGCAATTTAATGGAAGAACTGTTTTAATAAAATTATTCGGCTCTAAAGCAAGAGGAGATGCTCATCAAGAATCAGATATAGACCTTTTAGTGGTACTTAAGCAAAAGAAAAGAGTAGATGATGATTGGATTATTGATCTTGAACTTGAGTTGATGGAGAGATACGATTATCAATTCTATTTGAATACACTTGTGTATGATGAGCAGGAATTTGATAGATTGAATTATCTTCAAACGAATTTTATGTTGAATGTAGCCGAAGATGGGGTTAATTTATGGCGATTACACGCAGTATAGAAAAATTAGAAATACTCATTTATGAATGTATGAAAGATAGTAAAGAAAGGTTAAAAGCGGCTAATCTACTTTTAGAAAATGGGTTGTATCGAGATTCTATATCACGCTCTTATTATGCATTTTTAGATATAGCGGAGGCATTGCTTTTAACTAAAGATTTACGACCTAAATCTCATGCGGGAACTATGACTTTATGTAATAATCATTTTGTAACGACAGGTATTATTGATAAAAAATATGGAAAATGGTTTAAAAGGATAGAGAAAGCAAGGTTAGAGGCAGATTATGACCATAATAAAACATTTACTCAACAAGATGCTCAAGAGGCTTTAGACGAGGCAATTGAGTTTGTAAAGGTAATTGAAGAATTGATACCTGAATTGTTAAAAAAGCAGGTGTAAATAAGGAAAAATGGGGAAGGATTTTACCGCAGAGACGCTGAGAAACAGAGAAATAAAAGAATGAGAATACCTCTGTGTCTCTCTCTGTGCCTCTGTGGTGAGATTATTCCTTACACCAAAAAAGGATTTTGTTAAAATGGGTAATGAAAAGGTTAAAAAATCATTTGATTATTTAAGTAAAACAGAAAAGAAAATTATAATAGCATTTGTGAAAGAATTAAGAGAAAAATTTGGAGAGAATATTCTTTCTGTTCGACTATTTGGGTCAAAGGTAAGAGGTGATTTTACCAGAGATTCAGATATAGATATATTTATTCTGGTTAGGGAAAAGAAAGATGTAAGAGATAAAATAAGTGATATATCTTATGATTACTTTTTTAAGACTAATCTCCCTTTATCCACTGTAGTTTATAGTTTATTTGAATATGAGAAAAATAAAGAGTTAGGTTCTTTCTTTTTTGAAAATATAGAAAAAGAAGGGATAATTCTATGAATCGAATAACATTAGCCAGATATAGGATAGAGAAAGCAAAAGAGGTATTATTAGAGGCTGAAGATAATCTAAAGCAAAATCACTACGGAGTATCAGTTAACAGAAGTTATTATGCGATGTTTACCTCATCAAGGGCATTACTGGCATTAAAGGAACTTGACTCAAGTAAACATTCGGGAGTGATTGCATTATTTAATCAACATATTGTGAAAACAAAACTCTTCCCAAAGGAAATTAGTAGGTTTTTAGGAAAGGCTAAGGATATGCGTGAAGATGCCGATTATGGAGATTTTGTGGAAATAACCGAAGAAAATGCCCAAACTCAACTTGAGAGGGCTAAAAACTTTGTTAATGAAGCAGAAAGTGTGATGTCAAAGATGATTATAGAGGGTTAAAAAACAATATCAGGAAAAATGGGGAAAGATTTTACCGCAGAGGCGCTGAGAAATAGAGGAATAAAATAATTAGAACATTTCTGTGTCTCTGTGGTGAGATTATTACTTATACCCCAAAAGGATTTCGAGCTGTGCAACCAATCTTTTTATTGGAAACCGCTAAAGCGGTTAGTCCTGTGTGTTAATGTTCGTGTCACCCTGATAAATCAGGGTGTTAAACTCAATAAGGGTGAGAATAACACCCCGATTCATCGGGGTGAACCAAGAAATAATGGAAGAAAATAACCGCTTTAGCGGTTTATAAGGTACTTGATTGCACAGGTTGAAGGATTTTGTTGAAATGTCTAATATTTCTATGTTAAAAGAATATTTTAAAAAGGATGATTTTGTGCTGTTAGCCTTTCTTTTTGGTTCAAGGGCAAAAAAGATACAACGAAAAATATCTGACTGGGATATTGGGGTTTATTTTAAACCTTATGAATATTTAGAATTGGAGACGGAAAGGGATTATCCTGATGAGAATAAAATCTGGCCTGCTCTGGTTGATATTCTACATACAGATGATGTAGATTTTGTAGTTTTAAACAGGGCAGCTCCCTCTTTAGTTTATAATGTCTTAAGGGTTGGAATTCCTCTTATAGTAAGAGATAAGGGTTTATATTTAGATTTGTTATGTAAGACAAGTTATGAGGCTATGGATTGGTGGAATTTTGTTAATGAATTTTGGGAAATTGGCGAAAAATCTCAATCACTTTCCCCAGAAGGAAAGGCAAGATTGACTAAACATTTAATCTTTTTACAAAAAGAATTTGAGGAAATAAAAGAGATTAAAAAATTTAATTGGGAGGATTATCAAAAAGACAGTTTTAAAAGAAAAATTATAGAAAGATGGATAGAAAATTTAGTGGTGTCGGTATTAGATATTGCAAAGATTATTTTAGCCTCTGAGAAAGAACTAATTCCAGAGAGCTATAAAGAAACTTTAAGAAATTTTGGTTTTAAATATTTTAATGAGGAATTTGCTAATAAATTTTCTGAATTTGCTAAATTTAGAAATATAGTAGTCCATGAATATTTAGATATGAGATGGAAACAAATTAAGGATTTTATCAAAGAGGCAGAGATATTATATCCTCTATTTATTCAAAAAATTAAAGATATTCTGAAATAGGGATGTATTTCTATTTAACTCATAGTTAACTGAGAAATAGATGTGTAAATTAAGGGAAAAGGGGAAATGAGGAAAAATGGGGAAAGATTTTACCACAGAGACACTGAGAAATAGAGAAAATTAGAATATCTCGGGATGGTTCACTTTTGTTTGAAAGCTTGCGGTTAAAAAATGGATGTGAAATTAGAA
>JASEHU010000011.1 GCA_030018635.1 bacterium | reverse complement strand
TTGCAATGAATAATCCCCCTTTTTATACTTTTTTAGATGCCTCACTATAATTAAGATATAATAGGACACCACCGAATTTTTCAGGGTGAATAGTAATACCTCAGTTGATAGGTGCGGGAAGAATAGGACTTATATGACCTGTCTGACTTATTCCCGAATCCAGAATCTTTTACAATAATCCCTTTTGCGCCTGTTAACTGAAGGATTACTCCAAAAATTAAAATTCTCTTGACAGTATAAAAAAAATATGGTATATTAAGATTAAAAAAGGGAGAGAAAATCATGCAAAAAAAAATATTACAAGTAAATATTAGTTTAAAAATAACCGTGGCTATTTTTTTAGTGTTTTGGACATCATTGGTTGCGGCGGCTAAATTCACTGATTCAGGGCAGGAATTAATCGGTTTAAGTCAAGCCTCTTTTTCCTGGGGTGATTATGACCAGGATGGTGATTTAGACCTGGCTGTCTGTGGACGAAAAGCAGACGGACCACAAACTATTATCTATCGAAATGATAATGGAATATTAGCCGAGGACACAAAACAACAGATAATTGGTATTTCTTATGGAAAAATCGGCTGGACTGATTACGATTCAGATGGGGATTTGGATTTAAGTTTAGCCGGCTATGACCCATCTGTTCAACCTACCTCTAAAATCTATACAAATGTCCAGGGGATACTCGTGGAAGACCCTACCCAACATCCTGAAATTAGATATGGCTCAATCGACTGGGCAGATTCGGATAATGATAAGAAACCAGATACTTATGCCCATGCAGGACATGATTCTAATTGGCAACCATATACCAAGGTGTTTAAAAAGAATGAAAAGGGAGATATGGAGGAGACAAAACAAGACTTAATTAGTATCTATTATGGAGCGGTTGCCTGGGGTGATTATACCGGGGATGGAAAATTAGACTTGCTTATTACCGGTTGGACACCTAACGGTGGACTGATTAGAGTCTATAAAAATGTAGATGGGACTTTAGTTGAAGATAAAGAGCAAAAGGTGGACGCTGTTTTTCATTCATCCGCTCTTTGGGGTGATTATGATTTAGATGGGGATATAGATTTAATTGTTTCCGGACAAAATAATGATAAGGTAATAACTAAGGTATATCGTAATGATAACGGAATATTGGTTGAGGATACCTCTCAAGAATTGCCCGGGGTAAATTTCTGTTGCCTATCGCTTTGTGATTATGATAAAGATGGAGATTTAGACCTGCTTTTAGCCGGTGCATTAGCCGATAAAACCCCGATTACAAAACTCTTTCTCAACGATGCCGCTCTTCCTGTTCCCATTGACCATATAGAAATATGGTTAGAAGGGAAGGCATTCAAAGGTGGGACTTTTACCACTGATAATACCCTGAATTTATCAGCTAAAGCCTATGATGCTCAGAATAATCCAATCAGGGATATTGAGGCAACCTGGCAATTAGATAACTTTGTGGGGACTATCGCCCAGCAGAAGGATAAAGGGATTTCCATTGATTTGACTAAAGTAGGGACGGCAACATTAATCGCTTATGACCGACAGGGACATACGGCTACGGCAATGCTCAAGATAGATGTCGGGAAATTATTTGTTTTGCAAATAGAAGGTGAAACTCCCAAAATACCCATAGGAACACTAACTGTAACCCCAGATATGAAATTAATATTTTATTCAAGGGGTTATGATGCGGATAATAATTTGAGGGGAGAAGAGGTAGCCAATTGGAGTCTAACCGGAGATATAGGTATGCTCTCCACAACCACAGGGACATCTACTACCTTTACACCTGGCAAAACAGGGGAAGGGATAATAATGCTCGACGATGGTCAGGGGCATTCCGATAGAACCGGAACAATTACCGTTACACCTGGAATTACGGTTGCCTTGAAAATAGAGGATGTCCATGGTGATGAAATTCGTGAGATGCTCGTAACTGCGGATGAAGATGCTTATTGTTTGTATGCCAGAGGTTATGATGTTGCAACAAATCCTACCGGTCCGGTAGAAGTTCAATGGAGTTTAATGGGCGAAATCGGGAATCTATCCCTGGCCAATGGCACGATGACTACCTTTAACCCTATTTCCACAGGTACAGGAACGGTAAAAATTGTAGATACCGCAAATCATATAGCTTATAGCGGATTAATTACCGTTATGGCTGGCAAACCGACGGAATTGGAAATAGTTGATAAAGATGATAAGCCCGTGAATAATATTATCCTGACAGCGGATGACAAATTAGAACTTTTTGCCAAAACCTTTGATAAAGAAGGAAATGAAATTAGTTTAATTGAGGTGAATTGGAAACTAATCGGTAATATCGGTAACCTATCTACAAACACAGCTACCAGTGTGCTTCTGGATTTAACGACAGTAGGCACCGGCTCAATTATTGCCGAGGGCTTTTTATCAGACGCTACCGGGATAATTACGGTTTTGCATGGGAAGGAACACCATTTTGTCTTCGAGCCTGTTGATGACCAGGTAGTCGAAGTCCCTTTTGGAATTACTGTAACGGCCAAGGATGCCGATGGGAATACGGTAACGAATTACAACGGTACATCCAATACATTCGTTGATACAACCGGGACATTGGATTATGGCCAGGTGAGTTTTGAAGAGGGTGTTTTGAATAACCACCCGGTAACTATATCTAAAGCCTGTGGAAGTGTTACCCTTGTTACTCGTAATATTGATGAAAAAGAGGGTGAAAGCAATAGATTTGCCGTCAAGGGAGGGGATATCTACGGTGAGGTCAAAGACGAATCAGGCAGTAGATTAGCCAATATATTGATTGAGGCGTATTTAAGATTCGAGAACGGCACCCCTACCTTTAAAGGAAGTACTACTACCTTACCCGATGGCTCTTATCTGATTGCCGGATTGCCGTCAGGAACTTATGCAGTTAAGGTTATTCCACCTGCTGGTTATGGGGCAAAAGACTCCCCGCAAATAACCCAAATCAAGGTAGTGGAGATTGAATATAAGGGTGCGAAAAAGACAATGGCTCTTAAAGTAGATAGTGCCGTTAATTTCGTATTGGTTATCAAGCGATTGTCATTAGACCAGGTTATCGTTTATCCCAATCCTGTCCATCCACCGGCTCAACAACACTTTAAGGGATTAGATGGAAGAAATGTCGTAATTAAGATCTTTAATATAGCGGGTGAATTAGTGAAAAAGATTCCGTTTGGCGTTGTGGGTGTTAATCAAGAAGTTGACTGGGATGTAACTAATGAGGATAACCGGCGAGTTGCCAGTGGGATTTACATCTACCTGATTCAGGATACTACTACCGGTGAAACTAAGACAGGTAAGATAGGGGTAATAAAATAAGAAGGTAGGTAGATAGGCTGAAGACTGAGGATGAAAAGGCTAATTTCCCTTCCTCCCTTCAGCCTATTTACCTAATTGATGAAGGAGGAATTGTCATGGGAAGGATTGTTCATGAAATTGAAACAGTAAATCTCTATTGGCTCTTCCCTATTTTCTAACTTTAGATAAGGCAAAAAAGAGGTGCGTGTAATAAAAGTGGGTAACCTTTTTCATGTGTAAGAAGGGGGATATGGAGATAGGGGGATAAATTCATTTTGAGAGGCTTGCCTCGTTATTGCAAATTTAGCATTTTAAATTTAAAATTTACACTTTGCAATGATAAATTTGCAATGAATAATTCCTCGTTTTTACACTTTACCCACAAATTTTACACGCACCCGCAAAAAGCCTTTAGCCATCAGGTAAAACTACCTAACGGCTAAAGGCATTAAAAAAATCCCCTCCCCTCCTATACCTACCAATTTCAATTAACAAATTTAATAATTATTATAAGACTAATTCCTTTTTCTTAATCCATTGAAATCCAGAATGATAAGTAATCACAGATACATCAATACTACCTCCACAAGTAGGCGTCATGGGAGTAAATCTTTGGAATTTAATTGTGGTATCAATAAGAAATATGGTATAATCAATTGCATCTTGTAGAGGTAGAAGTTGAAATGGTGGCATAGGTAACGGTATATTTGGGTCTTCCTTCCATAATTTCAAAACGACCCTTTGGTCTCCACTTATTGAGCATCCGTAACCTTTACTATGTAACGGTTCTATCCGTGAGGTTCTACCGAGTTCAATGGAAAATGTTTTTCCTATTGATACATCTTGTTCATCATAGCCGGACAATTGAAAACCTAACGGGAATTGATTCTCGGGAATATTCTCTAAATTACCTACCTCTTTATTCAATTCTGCCCGAAAATACTCTTCAACCTTTGCCGCTACCCGTTCAACCGTCTCATTTTCAAAAATCCTTTTCTCAAGATCCCTTAGATGATTTTCTATTGTCCTCCCGGTTAAAAATGGCATACCAAATACTGCCAGACCAATATCCCTTTTCTTTACACAAAACAGTTTCTGGACATTTGGTGACCCGGGGGTTAAGACTGGCGGAGGTGGTGAGATAAGTGAATGTGGAATTTTAGCCTCACACTTAGGACATCGCACAAACTCTTCCTTTGGCACTGCCTGTGTATGAAATGTCATCAAACTATCTGCGGCTACTACAATTCCATCTGGAACTCTCAGAGAAACAACTAAAGACATAATTTATCCTTTTTGGAATAATTTTGGATTTTGGATTTTCGATTTTGGATTGATTAAGGATATAAGATTCCTCAATCGAAAATTATTTCGAGCTGTGCAACCAATCTTTTTATTGAAAACCGCTAAAGCGGTTAGTCCTGTGTGTTAATGTTCGTGTCACCCTGATAAATCAGGGTGTTAAACTCAATAAGGGTGAGAATAACACCCCGATTCATCGGGGTGAACCAAGAAATAATGGAAGAAAATAACCGCTTTAGCGGTTTATAAGGTACTTGATTGCACAGGTCGAATTATTTTCAATTCTCCCCCCCAAAACTTTCTTTTATCTCTTCCATAAATGCCCCGGCATCCTTAAACTGTCTATAAACAGAGGCAAATCGCAAATAGGCTACTTCATCCAGGGAATGAAGTTTATCCATGATTAACTCACCCAGATCTTGGCTCCTGATTTCTTTGTCATATTTAGTCTGGATGGTGCCTTCAATTTCATCTACTATCCCTTCCACAGATTCGGCATCTATCGAGGTTTTCTCACATGCCTTCATAATGCCTAAAATTAGCTTTTCGCGATCAAAAGATTCCTGGCTACCATTCCTTTTTATTATTATATAAGGAATTTTCTTGCGTAATTCCTCGTATGTAGTGAACCTTTTACTACATCTTGAACACTCCCTTCGCCTCCTGATAATTCTCCCTTCACTTATTTCCCTTGAGTCTAACACTTTATCTTCTAATCTGTTACAAAATGGACACCTCATCTTATCCCCTCACCAATATATTGATGTTGTAAAGATTATACAATACAATATATAGAGTTGTCAAGTGTTTTTTTATTTTTTTTAAAAATAGTTTCTAACCCCTTGCAAAATCGGAAGTCGAGGTTTTGAATTCGGAAATTTTATATCTTCAATCTAAAATCATTTTTAGAGCTTTGATTGCAATTTAATATCAGTCATTGGTAGGGAAGGGAAATAGGAAATAAGGAATAAGGGGAAAGGTAAAAGGCTGGAGGCTGAAAGTAAAGAGGAAGCCCTTGCTTCTTCCCTTCCAGGCTTTTTCCCTATTCCCCCATTGGCTATTTCCTTGTGGTAAATTGTATTTGAGGAATGGATTTGGGGATTCGGTTATTTCCTCCCAACCCCAGCAATTCTAATTATGAAAATGTGTAAGCAATGAGAAGTGGAGAATAGGGAGAATTGGAAAATTTTCGATTTTGGATTTTCGATTTTCGATTGAAAAAATCCAAAATCGAAAATTTAATCTCCATTTTTCCACCTATGTCTCAACATTGGACACGATTTCTGCCATAATGAGAATTGCTGCCCCAACCCCAAAAATCTTGACTTTTACCTGAAAATGTGGTATGATTTCCTTAAAGTTAAGGAACTTGTGGTGGAGAAAGGAGACTCAACCTTAATAAATCTCAAAATAGTTCTTCTTCCAGAAATTTACCTTGAGGAAGTAAATTTATAATAAACTGCTTGTTAATCGACATAAAATCTACTTCATAAAGTGGTTTTTTACCATCAACAGAAAATACCTTAACAGCAGTAAGGGCAATATGATCCTTGGCGCCGGCATTTAATTCATCTAATATTCGAGCATCTTTATAAGTATACATCGTTGCTTCTATCCGGTGTATTGGTGTAAAAAGGATAATTGGAACTTGAGCTTTTTCTACCCACATCTTAGCATCACTCCTTCTCTTGAATTTTGATATTAGTTTATCAAATTATTTTAATATTGTCAACAAAAATTTAATAGGAGACGCAAGGTCTCAGTTATCAATTGTGAAAAGGTGTTATTGTTCGGGGTTCAGGAAGAATAGGACGAAGAATAGGACTTATATGACCTATCTGACTTATTGTGGACATAAAATTAAAAAATGAAAAGATATTTAATCTTTGCTTTAATATTAATTGGTTTTACTTCTACATTAGCCCAGATACTGCTAATGCGGGAGTTAGCCGTAGTCTTTTACGGCAATGAACTATCATTTGGGGTGATTTTAGCCGGCTGGTTATTCTGGACAGGCGTGGGAAGCTCACTCTTAGGTTACTTTATCGAGAGATTAAGAAAACCTATCCAGGTTTTTGTGTTTCTGCAGATACTTCTTGTAGTCACCATCTTTGCGGAGATATTCTTCATCAGGGATATCCGCCATACCTTAGGAATTGAACATGGGGTAATGATAGGGTTAGTTCCTATGCTTTTAAGTTGTTTCCTGGTGCCGGCGCCTTTTTGTATTATCAGTGGGTTTCTCTGGACACTTGGTTGTCAGGTCTACACTGGGGAGAAAAAGGAACTCGCCTCACAAATAGGTAAGGTCTATATCTATGATGGGTTAGGTGATATCTTAGCCGGGGTTATCTTTACTTATTTTCTGGTTTATTTCTTTCACCCCTTTGAGACCCTTTTCTATCTTTTTATTCTTAACTTAAGTATTTGCCTTTTAATTACCAGGGAGAGTAACCATATTAGCAAATGGTTAATTCCCCTTCCCCTGTTTGCCCTATTATTTTTAATTACAGTGGGCATTTCCCAGCATGTACCAGACTACTTCCAGCGATTTTCTCAAAAATTTCAATGGAAAGAATATAATCTGGTTATGAGCAAGGACTCTATTTATGGGAATATAGCTATTACCCGGGAGGAAAATCAATATTCATTCTATGAAAGTGGACTGCCTGTCTTTTCAGTGCCGGATAAAGCCTCATCAGAACAACTCATCCATTTTCCTATGGTTATGCATCCTGACCCAAAACATATCCTTATCATTGGTCGTGGGGTATCTGGTGGATTAACCGAGATTCTTAAACATCCAAAAACTAAGGTTCATTATGTCGAATTAGACCCGATGATTATTGATTTGGCTAAAAGATACCTGTCGCAAGAGGATTTAGCCAGTCTAAATAAATGCCAGGTGCATTTGATGGATGGCAGATTATTTGTTAAAAGAACAGCCGAACGATTTGATTTAATTATGGTCAATCTACCTGACCCGGCTACGGCACAATTAAATAGATTCTACACTAAGGAATTCTTTAAGGAGGTCAAGGGTATCTTAAATCCAGATGGGGTTTTTGCCCTCGGTATAACCTCTGATGAGAATTATATAGGCGAGGAATTAAAGAATTTTAACGGTTGTATTTATAAAACATTAAAAGAGGTATTTGTCTCAGTGACTATTGTTCCTGGTTCTCATCTACTTCTCTTTGCCAGCCCAAAACAAGGAATCCTTACCGATAATACGGAACTATTAGTCCAAAGATTTATGGACAGGAAGATACAAACTACATATTTTGATAAATATTACTTTCCTTATCGATTACTCCCAGAGAAAATCACCTTTGTTAAACAGGCACTTGAAACCTACAAAGGCCCTGCTAATACAGATTTTTATCCCCGTGCCTATTTTTATGATTTGGTGTTTTGGGCAACACAGTTTTATCCATCGGTAAGTATATTTTTTGATTGGTGCTTAAAGATAAATTTGTTGGCCATAACTGCCTTAATCGTTGTCTTGCTCAGCGGATACCTGCTCATCAGTAAAAAAAGACCTCGATTTAGCAGGGTTTCAACGATACAAGCATCAATGAGGCAAGCCGTTATCCCTATAGCCATTATGACTACCGGTTATATAAGTTTAGCCTTAGAGATAATTTTAATCTTTGGTTTTCAGGTATTGTATGGATATATCTATCATCGAATCGGGATGATAATTGCCTCATTTATGCTTGGCTTAGTTTTTGGCACTTTATGGATGAATCGAAGATTGGGGAATAATACATCTGCTGGGATACGCACCTTTGCTAAAATAGAGTTTTGTTGTCTGATCTATTCATTTATCCTTCCGGCAATATTCCTTCTCATTTCTAATTTAAAGACTCAATCAGGAATATTCATTGGGGTAGAAGTATTATTTCCGATTTTGACCATGATGACAGGCTTTTTTGTTGGGGCTGAGTTCCCATTAGGTAATAAACTCTATCTTAAAGATTCTCATCAGGTAGGTAAGGTGGCAGGGTTACTCTATGGGGTTGATTTATTTGGGGCGTGTCTGGGCGGGTTATTATCTACGATTATTTTTATCCCTATCTTAGGGATATTTCAAACCTGTTTTATTTGTGGGTTGCTTAAATTGGCATCTTTTATATTGATTTTGAGAATGAAAGGCTGAAATTGGAAATTAAGCACTTATTAAAAATCGATTGCTTCAGATTGAGTTTGAATAGGTTTTAGATGGCAGGATTCATTATGAAGTGTGAGAATGAAGTTTCCCTTATCATAATTGAAGATAGAAAAACAAGCCGTATCTTGTTTTATTTGCCAGAATGAGGAGTTAGCTAATCCTAATAAGGCACAAATCAACACCTTGTTGACTACTCTATGTGAAACGATGACGATTGTTCCTTCCTTATGTTCAGACAGGATTTGGTTTAAACCAGGCACCGCCCTTATTCGCACCTCATCTAATGTTTCACCCTCGGGTATTTTCAGTAGATGTGGGTCTTTTAGCCACTTTTGATATAGTTCTTTAAAGGTTTCTTCTATTTCTTCCTCAGATTTTCCTTGCCAGTCGCCATAATTAATATCAATGAAGTGGTCATCAATATTTACTTCAAGCTGATGATAATTAGCAATAGGGGTAGCCGTATTTAGTGCTCGTTTAAGAGGGCTTGAATAAACAGCATTAATTTGTGAGGTACTCAAACTTCGGCCTAAAAGTTTAGCCTGTTCTATGCCTACCGCATCAAGGTCAATATCAATTCTGCCTCGAAAAATCGCCTCTTTATTCCAGGTAGTCTGGCCATGCCTGACCAATATAATTTTTGTCATCATCACACCTTTATAGTAAGCGGTCAGGTATCAGGTGTCCGGTATCAGGTAAGGAAAAAGACCAATCACCGATAACCTTTCTCCCTTTTCTTTACCTGACACCTGACACCTGATACCTGACCGCTTACTTATAATCTATTGAAAATATAATCAACATGTCGAAGATAAGGCTTTAAATTAAAGCAGGTGTCTATTTCTTTAATAGACAAAACATGGCGGATTTCTTTATCCTTTTTCAGTAAATCCTTAAATGATACCCCTTCATCTAAGGACTTCATTGCATTGCGTTGGACTAATCTGTAAGCATCTTCCCTTAACATCCCTTTTTGGGCCATGGCCAATAAAACCCGTTGAGAGTAAATTAATCCATGCGTCTTATCCATATTTTTCTCCATATTTTCAGGATAGACAACTAATGTCTGGATTATTTCTTTAAATTTAACCAGCATGTAATCTGTCAGGATAAAGGATTGAGGAATAATTAACCGCTCAACAGAGGAATGGGTAATATCCCGTTCATGCCATAAGGCAACATTTTCTAATCCGGCTAAGGCATTTGCCCGAACAATCCGGGCTAATCCAGAGATTCGTTCACAAATAACCGGATTGCGTTTATGGGGCATAGCTGAGGAGCCTTTTTGTCCCTTGCCAAAATATTCCTCTACCTCGCGAATGTCTGTTCGGGCTAAATTTCTAATCTCGGTGGCAAATTTATCTAAGGATGAGGCAATAATGGCTAAGGTAGTTAAAATCTGGGCATGACGGTCACGCTGGATGATTTGTGTGGAAATAGCCGTTGGTACCAGTCCAAGATTGGCGCAAACATATTCTTCAATCCTCGGACTAATCTGTGAATAAGTTCCGACGGCACCTGAGAGTTTACCTACACTGATACACTCCCTTGCCGCTTTCATTCTAATTGAATTACGCCCTGTTTCCTTAAACCACAAGGCCAATTTTAAGCCAAAGGTCATAGGTTCGGCATGAATACCATGCGTTCGACCAATCATAACCGTATTTTTGTATTTTTGAGCTTGACCTAATAACATCTCGCTTAATTCAAACAGGTCATTTTCAACAATTTCACTTGCCTCTTTTATCATCAGGGATAAAGCGGTATCTACTACATCATAGGAGGTAAGTCCCAGATGAATGTAGCGTGATTCCTCTCCTACATACTCAGCAACATTGGTCAGCAAGGCAATAACATCATGTTGGGTTGTCTTTTCGATTTCCTCAACCCTGGCCATATCAAATCTTGCCTTTTCTTTTATTACCGCTACCGCCTCCTGGGGAATATTACCGATCTGTGCCTGTGCCTCGCAGGCACAAATTTCAACATCAAGTATCTTCCGGTACCTATTCTCTAATGTCCAGATATTGCCCATTTGTGGCAATGTATATCGTTCTATCATTTTTTCCTCTAAGAAAAATAATATGTCATATAGGTTATATAATTTCAATTACAGATTTAGATTCATTCCGGCAACCTTTGTATTTATGCTAAAATCTGCCGGTTTATCTTCATCTACCTTTCTATCGTTATCTTGATTACCATTCCCAAGAGGGTCCTCTCCAAATTTGCCGTCCTTATCTGTATCAATGTCAAAGACCATATTTATACCTATCTGACGAATTTGGTTGGCGTTGATTGCATCCAATAATTCATTGACGGCGGGGGTATCTGGGTTGTCGTATTTCTCTACTCCTAAACCCGTATAATATTTAAAAAGAGGATAGGCAGTGATAGTTCCGTAGGTAGAAGACCCTATTCTTATATTAGTCGCCAGGGTTAGGGTTTTGGTAGGTATAATCTCCCAGGTGGTGGTAGTTCCAATAATTTGTTGTCTCCAAACCGTTTTAGTCAGGGTGCCTATCTGAGATACTGATCTATCCAGAGGATAATATGGTGGTGTGGTCGTGCCCACTCCTTGCCACGCATAACAGATAGCCACAGTTCCGACTATTGAACCTGTGCCATATCTTGTTTGAAAGTTAAGAGTGGTAAAATTAGTGAGAGTTCCTGTTGGGGTTGAAGTTGCTATCCTAATGTTACAGGCATTTATCTCACCAACCAGTCCACCCCATTCCTCTCCTGTTTTTCCATTAAGGATTTCGCGGCAAATCTGTCGAGCAGTTAACTGAGGATTTATAGTTGTCCAATTCTGTATTCCACCCATAAGAAGGGTATAAACCATTAACAGGAAAATACCCAATCCTGCAAATCCTATAACCGCCTCGATTAATGTGACGCCTTTTCTATTCATTTAAGGTCCCCTCCATTACTCTGGAAATGGGGCAATAATCATAACCATATTTTTAGTCCCAGTGCCTGTTTGTGATTTTCTTTGATAGGAGAAGGTAATCGTCCCCTTCATATAATCTCCTGGAAGTAATTCTTCCGTTGTATAAGGAGGATTATCTAACGGGTCATCGAATAATTCAAAAATAGCGGTTCTTGTGCCTTTTAAGTCACCTTTTTCTATTCGTTCACCTGCTTGAGGATAGACAATAATACCTGCTGCTCTCTCAGTCCTGGGACCATTTGGATGTCCATCAATATGCAAATAGCCCCTGATGGGTTTAGAACCGGTTGAGGTAAAGGTTACCTCCTTTTCATTAGAAATTCCATCATTCCTGAGACTAACCTTTCCACGAAAGTCAGCAGTTACTGTTCCTTCTCCGGCCACTTGTTCCCACTCAATGCTTACAGGACTGGAACTTGGATGTGCATGAGTTCTGTTATGGTCACTATCATGGGCTACAACCCTAAACTTAATAGATGTTCCAGCCTGAACCAGACAGGGGATATTTATATGATGATGAGTAGCAAGGTTCTCTGTTAAAGTTCTTACTTTAATAAACCGATAATATCCTCTTGCCACTCCCTTTATTTCCTCTGCCAATTCTTGCATAGTTGTCTGGGATACGGTTTCATCCCAGGAGCTAACTAAATTTACTGAACCACGCATAAAGGTAGTAGAAACAAATAAAGACACAAAAATAAGTATAAGTCCTGCAATGAGCAATTCTACTAAACTAACACCTTTTTGTTTAAAAAATCTATTCATGGTTTTTCCTCCGGAAAAGAATAGGTCATATATGACCTATTCTTTTATTTTTTAATATACGGTGTAATAAATATCAAAAGTTCTGTTTTACGATTCTCGGTCATTTTTTTGCGGAATAAAGGACCTACAAAAGGAAGGTCACCGAGCAAGGGGACTTTATTAAGTTTTTCAGTCCCTTCATCAGAAATAATTCCTCCAATAACTATTGTTTCACCATCTTTTACCACTAATTTAGAGGTAATCTCTTTTGTAGTTATCAATGGCATTCCACCTACCCACTCCTTTAGCGAACTAACCTCTGGTTTTACATCTAACATAATAAAATTATCAGGATTGATATGCGGAGTAACGGCTAATTTTACACCTACACTCCGGAAAGAAACATTTTCCATAATCTCTCCTGTTTGAACCTTTGTCGTTTGTTGATAGGGAATATCCTCTCCAATAATTATCTCTGCCTTTTCATTATCTAAGGCTAATATTTTAGGGGTAGAGAGGATATTTGCCTTTCCTTCGCTGACTAAAGCCTCTATTTGTAACTCAAATTGATGATTACTGGTAAGTTTAGAATAATAAAACTCACCTCTATCTCCTAATGGCCAACCTTCTGTCTGATAACTTCCAAGTGTAAAGTAAGGGCTTTGCCCTTTTGCTGCCCCTGCTGACCACATAAATCCAAAGGCATTCCGTGTATCTAATGTGACCTCTATAATCTTGGCTTCAATCATTACCTGTGGGGTTCTCGTATCTAATTTTTTAATTATCTCCTCAATCTGAAGGACATTATAAGGGATATCTGTTACTATGACTGCATTAGTTCTTGCATCTTCAATAACCGTGCCTATTATTGGAGTAACTCCTCCCATTTTCCTTGCTTGTTGGTTTGATAAAGTAGTCAACATGTTTGAAACTATCGCTACCATATCACTTGCCTTAGCATAATTAAGTTTAAATATCCGTGTGGTTGTATCTCCTAAAAGGGTTGTTGGTGAATCAACACGGAGGACATTATCTTCAATAATATAGACATACCCTAAATTTCTCAGGATCATATCTAATGCCTTTTGCCAGGGAACATTCTCCAGTTTAACCGTCACCATTCCTTTAACCCCTTTTCCCGGGAAAACATTCAGGCCTACTTTATGAGCAATCAGTCTTAAAACATCAAGTATATCGGCGTCTTTAAAATCTAAAGATAAGGTAGGTTCGGTTTTTTCTTTAGATTTTGTTTCCACGACAGAAGGTAGTGGTTTAGGTTCAGATGGTTTGGCTACAATTTTCTCTGCCTTAGGTTTTACTTCTTTTTTTCCTGCTGGAGTTACCTTCTTTACTATTGGAGGTGCCTCTTTAACCTGAGGTGCCTCTTTAACCTGAGGTAAAACCTCTTTTGAAGGTTTCACGGGAATCCTTTCTACCTCTTTGACCACAGGGGCTTTAGTTAACTCAAGAATAACCTGATTTCCCTTACTAAAAACTTGATACGGCATAAATTCTGTTAATTCAATAATAACCCTGGCCACATTTACCGGATCCACCTGACGCTGGCTCGGAAGGATATTTTTAATAAATTTACTTGTTATCTTCACTTCTCCTATCTTAGCCTCGGCATTAAGAAAATCAATTACAATCCGATTGGGATTAGAAAGGTCAAAATATTTATATTGAGGAGGGGATGTAGAGGAAATTGAAAGACTTATTTTAGATTCATCCTCGTGAACATTTATTGTTTTAAGTTGATAACCATGGTAAGGATTATCGATTATTACCTCAATACCATTTTTTAAACTTTGAATTTGATAGGGAAGTAATTTAATGAGTCTCATTATGGCTCTTGTCTTGGGTCCCTCCTGAGGAATGAGGTTAATTCCAGTGATACCGGCCCGACCAATACTCAATTCCTTCTCACTACATTGAGTATCATAAATATCAATGACAATAGATGGGGGTTTATCCGTCGTCAAGGAATCATATTTTACAACTGCTTTATCGGTTATAAAATCTATTTTTATTTTTGAATCCTCCTCTATTACCTTGACATCCATAAACTTAGCTGTTCCTGTAGCTAAGTTAGGCAGACTAATTAAAATAAAAGTAATCAATAAACACATTTTCACCAACAATTCTTTTTTATGATTTTTTTTAAAATGTTTCACTTTAAATCACTCCTTTTTTAAATTAACTTTTTCTTCAAATTCTTTGTTTTTATCAAGTTCTTCCATTTCCTCAAATTCTTTTTGAACAAATATTTCTGCCCCTTGTATTTTTGTTATCTTTGGTTTCCCCATAAAAAAGTTAACCGCCGCTTTTCCCTGCTGTAAAAATGCCCTGTTATTTCCTATAATTTCTCCTCTAATCCCTTTAATTGGTTTAAAATTATCCGCTAGCAGGCTTCCTTTTTTTAAGATATATCCAAAATGATTTCCATCATGAAAAATAGCCATAGATTCCTTTTTGTCCCAGACGATTCCCGTCATCTCTAATTCAAAAATATTTATTTCTGATAATGCCGGTCCTTTACCTCCTTCGGAAGATTTTTTTTCACTAACCACCAGGGCTATAAATGGGTCTCGTTCATTTAACGATTTATATTCATATTTTTCCGGCAAATACATCTCTGGTTTTTCAATAGGAATTTGTGGTGGCAAAATAACTATTTTTTTCTCTTCTTTTTTAGCACAGCCTGGAATAAAACCTATGAGACCTATAAGACTTATAAGACCTATAAAATTTAATTTTTTTTTCATCTTTGCCTTAATGCTCCTTATATACAAAAGCGGTAATAGTCAAATCTGCACTTGCGGTAGAAGGATCTTTTGCTGAGGGAATTAAAGAATTCATCTTAACATTAGAAGGAGTAATTATTCTTTCAAGGTTTCCTACTTGAGTTAAAAAGAATCCTACGCTATGATAAGTTCCTTTAATATGTAAACTTACTGGAACTTCCTCATATACCTCTTTACGTACAGATAGTTGGGGCTTGAAAGAAATTAACTCGATGTTTGATTTTAATGCCAGTTTAGTTATTGTTTTCAATAATTGCGGCATTTCTTGTTTACTTGGCAATCGTTTAATTACAAATTCAAGTTCTTTTTTTACCTTCTCGAATTCTGCCCTTTTGATATCTAAATTGTCAACTATTTTTTGCGTTTCGTCTAATTCTCTTTGTTTTTCCACTATTTTTCGATCTAACTCCATACCTTTTTCCCGCATAGGTTTATACATATAGGTAGAGAAACCGTAAGTAACTACACATATTAATATTAAAGAGAGAAAAATAGGTTTTAATGCTTGAAGAATATCAACTTTCATTTAACTTATCCCCTGAAATTGCATTTGATTGAGAAGGTTTTAATTGGATATTCATTAATGACCGTACTCTCAATCCTACCTAACTCTATATTTATAAAGGAGGTAGAATTTATTAGATTATTCATAAAATTTGCGATAGAAAAGTTATCAAGGGCACTTCCCTCTAAATTCAAATCGGTTCCGGCCGTATTTCTAAATCCACTTAACCAAAGTCCTGTTGGAAGACACATAGTCATTTCATCTAAGATATGAGCCCAGACAAACCTACCTTTATCTAATTGGACAATAACATCTACTCGTTTTTTCATCTCGCTTATTTCAGCCTCTAATCGTCGTATTTCTGCCAGATGTGGTTGTAACTCGGCTATCTGGGTAGTAATTTTTTCTAATGTTGCCTCTTTTTGTTTCACGCCCATCACAATGCCTGCATACCAGAGTGCAAATAATAAAAGTATAGCTCCTACCACTACCCCAATAATTACATTTCTCCATTGTCCTTTTTTCTTTTCCACCAGTACCGGTGGCATTAAATTGATTTCTGTCATTGTCTCACATCAATCCTTTCATGGCCAATCCTACCGCTACTGAGAAAGCAGGGGCTACTTTTTTAATATATTCCTGGTCAAATTTTGAAGGAATAGTTATTTTAGCAAAAGGGTCTCCTCCTATCACGGTCATGCCTAAACCATTTGCTAAAAAATTATCCAGATTAGCCAGTTTTGCACTTCCACCACTTAGAATAACCCGATCAATATTCTTTCGATATACAGGTAATTGCGTATAATAATAAGCAAAAGAACGTTCTAATTCATCTAATAGTCTTGTCCCTACAGATTCAATAGCATAGGAAATCTGTGCTGTCCGGTCCCCACTACCTACAGGTGCCCCTACCCTCATTTCCTCGGGTAAAAGAATTACCCCTTCCTCCTCTTTTATTTTCTCAGCTTCCTGAAAACTTATACCTAATTCTCTCTTGATAGCTTCTGTAAAATCATTACCACCAACTAACACATCACGATTAAAACAGGAAATCTTATTTTCAACAACATTGATATTTGTCATCCTGGCACCCATATCAACTAAAGCAATTACATCATCTTCTCCTATCCCATAAGTGAGGGCATCCTCTGTCGCAAAGGTATCTACATTAATATGAGTAGTTTCTACCCCAGCTCGTCGTAATACCTCCATATGGTCATAAATCAATTCTTCTTTAGAGGCCACTAATAAGACTAATATCATCCGCTCATCTTTTTCTACCGTCTCTTTTATTATCTGGAAATCTATAATTACATGCTCAATATCAAAGGGAATATGTTCTTCAGCCTCAAATTTAATTACATCCTTTAACTCTATTTCACTCATAAAGGGAAGTTTGAGATATCTGACTACGACTGAATTCCCAGAAACAGAGCTGCGAACCTTTTTGGCATCAATTTTCTGGGTAGCTAACAAATTTCTAATGGCCTTAACCGCCAATTCCTGTTTAGCCCCTAAGGTATCTTCATCTAAAGGTTCTGGAGAAATCTTTGTCATCCCAATAGCATCTAAACTTATTTTGCTGTCTTGCTTTTTAAGTTTAACCACTTTAACCGAATCGTTGCTGATATCTAATCCTATCGGGACCTTTCCTTGATGTCCAAACATTATTTATCTTTCCCTCCTAATATTTTTCAGTAAATATAATAATAACATAAACAAAATTTTTTGTCAAGAAGTTTTATTAAACTACCTACTGGTTCATAACATTTGATATTGTGGGTGCTCCAGTAGTCAGAATTCAGGAGT
>JASEHU010000119.1 GCA_030018635.1 bacterium | reverse complement strand
CGTTTGCACAGGTCGAAATGGTTTGAAGAAAATAACTTGGAGTTGAAGTTGGCAGCTTGATTTTTTTGATTGCACAGGTCGAATAAGTTTGGGTTTTCGTCCTACTTCTCTGCCGAAATTTTCCTGTAAAAGCAACTTCGCTCGCCAGTATGGCAGGCAACATCTCCTATTTGTTCTATCTTAACTAACAATGTATCTTCATCACAATCATACCAGATTTCTTTGGCTAACTGGAAATGACCTGAGGTTTCTCCTTTTAGCCAGAGTGATTGCCTTGACCTGCTCCAAAAATGGGTCTTACCCGTCTCTAATGTTTTTTGCAAGGACTCCTTATTCATATAAGCAACCATTAAGACATCTTTAGTTGCCTCATCCTGAATTACCGCCGGGATTAATCCCATCGCATCAAATTTTAATTCCATCTTTTTCCTCCTTGTAATTAAATTTTATCATTAAAACCATACATTGTCAACAAAAATCATTAAGAAAGTTAATGGTTTTGCCGATATATAGTTGTAGGTGTAAGGAAGAGGTTAGAAGTTAGAAAAACTTATCTAACCTCTAACTTCTAACTTCTTTCTTGCTAACTGACACCTGATGTAAAATGAGAGGAAAAACTATGGCTGAATTAATTGCCAAAAGCGGCATTGATTTGTTTAAAAAGGTTGTTTTTGTCATTTCCATTGCCTTTATCTTGATTATATTAAATTCCTATTCTCAAGAAATAGGTGCATTGCTGGTAGAAAAAGATAAGGTAACAATAAGAAACAACACCGGTATTTCTCTTTTTCCCACAAAACACGCTCACTCATCCTTATTTCCCTACATAAGTAAATTTTGGGGAAAATTGACTACCGATGAAATTCCAAATAATGGTAAGAAATATAATTGCACCGCTACAATTCAGCGGCTTTATGCGGTTTGGTTACTGAAATTATCCGAAGAATTGGGCTACAACTCGGTCAATGAAATGTTCGATTACTCACTGAGGATTGTCAAAATCAAGGAGATAATGGATACGGTTGTCAAAGACCAATTAAAATTCACTTCAAATAATTATCATCCCGCTATGGTAGAAATTACCTATCCCAAAGAAAAAGAGGACTGGGAGAAGATTGAGCGAATATTAAATTCAAGCTGGTATGGAAAATTTGGTAAATATGATGCCATAGATAAGTTTTTGATAGAAATAGGATTGATTGATGACAGCGATTGGAAATCATCTACATGGGAGGTGTTTGACTTAATGTCAAATAAAGGACATGCTGTCTATGAAAAAACGGATAAAATGAAAAAAAAGGGAATAGATATCTGGAAGGAAACAAACTCATATTTGCCCTTAGACGAAAATGTGGTTAATAATATTTTACCCGGGGACATACTTACCGGTAAATATTATGCCACACATTATCCGGAAAGATATACTACCCATATAACCGTTTATCTGGGCAAAAGGGAGGAAACCCCTGTTTTTGCTGAACAGTTTGGCGAGGATACCCGGATTACATCCTTAGAAAAAATGTATAAGGCACTCAGAACCGGTTTTGAGGCAATATTCAGACCGGTAATTATCATCTCCAAGGAAAACACCCAGGAATTTCTCTCAATTCCGTTAACAGATTATAATTTTGGCAGTCAAGCAAGACCTCATATTTTATTTTTTAAAAACGAGGCAGAAAACTTCCTCTCCCCGATTCAGGTAAGTGTCAATGAGATTATTAAGAAGGATGAAGGATGAAGAGAGGAAGACGGAAGACCAAAGACTAAAGACTAAAGACTAAAGACTAAAGACCAAAGACGGAAGACTAAAGACTAAAGATTGTTAGGATGCTTCAGACATTAGTCTTCCTTCTCTCCTTCCTTTCTCCCTTTAGTCTTTAGTCTTTAGTCTTTAGTCTTTAGTCTTCTGTCTTTGGTCTTTGGTCTTCCGTCTTCCGTCTTCCGTCTTCCGTCTATCTACCTTTAATATCCATTCATTTGCCTGCGGATTTAATTCAAACATCCAATCATACAAACCCATATATTTTTCGATTAATTGAGGTTGCTTATTGATTTGGTCTCTGAAATATTTATTAGGCCAAAAGCGTTCTTCTCGTGGAACAAAAAGTATATGCCCCTGGCCTGATGGGACAAGTTCTATTATTTTATGCATTTCGTGTTCGAACTGGATTACCTCTTTATTTTCACTTTGACTTATCTCCGGATTATCTACCTCATCTTGCAGAGGTTTTTTTACCGCCCGAAATGGCAGGTCAAATAGCCGTTTATCAATTGATGTATGTAACCAGGCGATATTGGTGTTAAATTCGTTTATCTCTTCCAAATCCTTTTTTCTGTCTGCAGAGATTCGGGTAAGTTCTAATATCCCACATCCCATAGCCCCATCAGGTCTTTGCATCAGGACACATTTACCGCCTTTTTTATCATCCGGCAGTTGTTGTGCGGATTCAAACATTATTTGTACCCCTTGAGTCTGGTTAAGCCAGGAGAAATAACCGGCTATGGCGAAATCTATCCTTGCCTCTGAATTATCCACATTACAGATTAAAAGTACCTCCCCTCCTTTATCGATAAACTCATCATAGCATCCACTTCGGTCAAAGGCCTGATATATGTCCCCATGACCCTTGGGAACGATACTTGCTTGACCACTTTTACGCATAATTACAGAGCCTGTCTGGGGGTCGATTCTTGGCCAACCCAAATCCTGACAAAAACACCCTGGTTTGATTTGCAGGTTGAAATTATTAAATTTGGCAAGATACTCTCGGGTGTCTTTATCCGTGGCTGGGCTGTTCATAAAATAGGTAGGAATAAGTATTCCTTCCTTTTGAAATTGATAAATAGAATGGAGTTTAATGGCGATAAAACTGATTGGTGTATCCATAATTGCCTGAAATATTCCTTTAGTAGGACGATAGCCCAACTCCTTTTCATAAGATGTGGCTACACCACCATTTAAGACTATCATCCCTAACTTCCCTTTTTCCCCCATTTCAATCCCTATTTTCCGAAAATATCCCTGTGGAAGTCCATTACCTGCTTCGATTATCCCCAGTTCATCGTAAGAGCTCATATACTTACTTTGTTTTAATGATTGAATTTTACCTTTGTAAGCAAGTTCTAATTCACCCTGTAAGTATTTCCGGCGAATTTCATCGAACTTATCCACATCCATACCTGGATAATTTTCCTTTAGCCAGAGTAGGTCATTAGTTTGTTTTGAATTCATAGTTGCTTTCTCCAATTAAATTTTGGGGTATCTCTCAATATTGTTCGGAATGATTAGTGTCTTTCAGAATACATCCCACATTTACCTTTCTCAAGTTCCGTTAGAAACATAATATTGGGAGAAAACTCATAGATAAACATTTTCAACCATTAGATTGTAAGCATCTTGAATATTCTCTTCCAATTCCTGAAAAGATTCGCCCTGACTAAATACACCTGGTACTTCTTTCAATCTACCAACATACCAATTGTCGTCTATCCAATATTCTAATGTAAAATGCCTCAACATGATTCGTTCACCTCCTATTTTCTTCCTCCCATGTTTCATAAGAGTCACTTATGAGATTATCTCCACAACTGCTAATTTCTCATTTCTGCTCAACTGCTTAAGGTTCATATTGAATTACCACCTTTACTCTCTTTTTTACTTAAGTCTGCTTTTGTAAACCAATTAAATAGACTTCTTTATTAAACTTTTCTCTAAACTTTACCAGTTTTACGGCTTTGTCCTTCGATAGATTCTCCTTGGGAGGATTCTGGAGAGAATGGTGTAAAATGCAACCCCTCCTCTTTATAAATCTTATGAAGAGATTTATCCTTTTCTACTAATTCCAAGATTCCTCCAGCACCTGCTGCTTGTCCACCAGCAAAGCGAACTACACGAAGTACTACTGCCTGAGGATTGTTCCCTAATTCTCTTTCAACATCAGTTATCTCTTTATCAGTTTTCTGTCTATATTTAAGATGCCCATGATACTCTTCGGCTGTAAATTGTCGTTGACTAAAGGAGAGGATAAGGTCAGCCATTGTAAGCAAACCATATTGTTCAGGGGGTTGTCCAGGTTCTTCCACAGCTATAAAGATACTTGTAATACCTTCTGCTGAGAAAGTATCAATTATTCCTGGTATAAATATATCTTCCTTGGCACAGAGAGGAAATCTTGCTGCGAGCTGATCAAGGCTGTTGAATAATACTGTTAATTCTTCTCCTCTTTTTTTAAGTCGGTGAATACTCATAAACATTCTGTGATAAAACTCTTCTGGAGTGATATAACCAGGAGGATAATAAAGGATTTCTAACTGATCTTGCGTTTCAAGATCATCTAATTTTTTATCCGTCTTTAGTTGTTGGCTTAATATCTTATCCATAGTCCTTTTTGCCAATTCCTCGTCATCGCGAAGAGAAACTACCAGTCCTTTCTCTCCCTTTTCAGTAATCCTCGAAAGTAAATGAAGATAACCCAGGTGACTCTTATGTCCTCCTCTACATCCGATAAAAGCAGTACACCGTCCTCCTGGGAAACCGCCTACCTTTTCTTCTCCTTCCCCCTTTTTCTTTTCTTCTTTTAATATTTCGTTAAGAGTTTCTATAAGAGTTGGCACTGGGACTGGGGGTTTAGGAAAAACCCGTTTATACAATGATAGAAAATAGTGAATTGAGGGAAAAATGAATATTCCACCTTCATCACGATAAGGATGAGATCGTCTCCGTTCTTTTGAATTTTTTTCTTCTATGTCACAAGGTGGATAAGGCTTTAACTGATGCGTACCCCAAGCATGTGATTGATATCGAGCCTTAATAATTTCCATTGTTCTCACCATATATTTTGAAGGTTCCTTATATTCATAATCTAATCGAACCACAATATCACAAACATATTCCCAGAATTCATGCTCTTTACTTGAAGACCTTGAATCTAAAACAAATAAAATCATTTTTGGCCCCTGACGAGAAGCTGTTTTTAAAAATTGTTTGAAGAACTCTGAACGTTCAGTTGGTTCCACAATATTTAGACTATCGATTACCAGTATATCAGTAAAGCAATATCTTGGTAACCTCGTAAAAAACTTCCTGAAAATTCTTACCAATTCATAAGGAATTCTAACAGGTCCTGTTAAATATTTATCAGCTGCATATAATGCTGTTTTGACTACTTTAGAAAGTATGGTTTCCCTCCCAATTTTATCAGTTCCCCATACAATCACACTATGCGGTGGACCTCCTGATTGATTTCCCTCCCCATGCACCTTGTAATCCTTAATTAATTCCTTTGATAATTTTCGAATGCGAGTTTCTACCCCTTTCCATTTAAACGACTTAGCATTTTCTATAATTTTTTCTGCCTCTGCATCTGTAGATATATAAAGGGTAGTTAGTCCTTTTTCATTTTCCTTCTCTGCCAATCGGTAACAGAGTTCTAAAGCGAGAGTAGTTTTCCCACCTCCAGGTGGCCCTGTAATAAGAAAAGTCAAGGGCTTCCCCTTAAATTGATCTTCCAAAGTTCCATCACCTTTCTCCTTCACACCAGGAAGAAGAATTCCACCTTCAAATAATTTATCAAACCAGGAAATGGTTAGTGGGTCATCTTCTTTCTTCTTCATACTTGGAATTTCTGCCGCTTCAAAATTACCTTTAGGCGTACACCAGAACGATTTTGACACATTAGTTTGAAGTTTTACTGACATTTTCATTTCCCTCCTTCTTATAAAATCTACTTTCTATATATTATAAACTAACAAGTATCTTAAAAGTTAAAAATATTTCTTCTCTTATCTATCCAAAACACCTTTTGGCTAACTCCTCAACCTTTATATTGCTTGATGTAATGAAGAATGATTCAAGACAAATTGCCCATTCAATCCTTCTGATGTTTTTGAATCTTACTAATATTACAAAAAGAAAAATAAAATAGGCGACCAGAATGAATTGCAAAGAGAAATAGTCAATCTTTAATCTATCTAATTTCAAAAGAATTAGGAATTGCCGTAGGCAACTATCTCGTTCTTTTTTTCTAAATATCATCCTGTGAAAAGAGCTCGAGTTGGTTTAATTCTTCTCTCTTTATCCATTTCCCTCGTCTGAATTTCGTTAGTGAATCTATAATGGTTTCTCTTGCTTCCTCATTAGATATGTTTAAAGTAATACCTTGATGGGGTTGAGATAAAGTTGATTTTTCAAAATGAGTCTCAGCAGATTTAAGTGCATTGGTTAAAAGATCACCGCAAAATCTTCGTAATGCTCTCCTTGTATCTTTAGACTGCCAGCGTTCATAGAAATTGGCAGTAGATTCGTTAAGCAAATGATTCAGTTGATAAATTGGATCTTCAATTATATCAGTCGGTTTCATATTGAATACCTCTTTTTTTTATCGCTGTGGAGATTACATCATTATATTTCCAATCTCCAATCCAGACCTCTACGGCCGAATCAATATAACGCTGGATATTTGTGACTAACCGATGGATAGTATTCCCACAGGTGCCCTTAGGCAGAATAGCAATTGCATGACGAGTAGTTAATTCCAGAAAAATGGGCTGCCACAGGTGCCTATCTGCTCCATAAATGTGAACCTTCTCCGAGCTAAGGC